>JBGVTO010000178.1:0-32247 GCA_041862635.1 Phycisphaerae bacterium
TTGATAGCTTTGTTGAGGCCGAGTTCCGGCGAAGTTTATTTCAAAAACCAGCGAATCGACAATCTGAGTGAAAATGAATTAAATAAAATACGCACCCATTACGGTTTTCTTTTCCAGGGAGGGGCGCTGTTTGACAGTCTTAATGTTACTGAAAATATAATATTTCCGATAAGACAGCATTGTAAGATTATTAACTGGAGAGAGGTCGAAGAGCTTGTAAAGGCCAAATTAGCTATGGTCGGACTCGACGGTTTTCAGCAATTTTATCCGTCGAACCTTTCCGGGGGCCAGCGAAAGAGAGTGGCACTGGCAAGGGCAATTACGCTAAATCCGGAGATAATTTTATATGATGAGCCCACTACGGGGCTGGACCCTATTCGTTCGGACGTGATTAACGAGCTTGTTTTGAAGCTGCAAAGAGAGCTTGGCATAACATCCATTGTTGTTACGCACGATATGACTAGCGCCTATAAGATAGCAGACCGTATCGTTATGCTGCATAACGGTAAAATTATTGCCGACGGCGATGCCGACCATATTCGTAACCATCCCCATCCTGTTGTTCAACAGTTCATCAGCGGACAGGTTAGCGAAGATGACCTTGCAGTCCTGCGGATGAGCGGAACCATTTCCCAAGCCCAGTTCCTTCCCCGTGATTTCGAGTAATAGTCAGAAAGAGCACAAGTGCGTAAGGACATAAAATAAGCTATGAACGCAGGACCGGAACAGATTGCATCCGATTTGGCTAAAGTTGTGCTGGGAGATGTTTTTACCGATATACTGCACAGGGCTGCATACAGTACCGATGCGAGCATTTACAGGATAGTTCCTGCGTGCGTTATTGCTCCGCATGACAGCGGCGATATTGCTGCCGTTGTCAAATATGCCGGCGCCCAAGATATACCAATTGTTGCTCGCGGAGCAGGCACCGGACTGGCTGGAGAGTCGCTATGCAGCGGTATAGTCTTCGATATGACACGGTATATGAACAAGATTATCGATGTCAGAGAAGGAGGAAAGACGGTAGTTTGTGAGCCGGGGGTTGTATTAGACGATCTGAATAATTGTCTGGCTGAGCTCGGCAGGAAAATCGGACCTGACCCGTCGAGCGCCAATCGGGCGGTAGCAGGTGGGTGTGTCGCCAATAATTCAACCGGTGCCCATTCGCTTGAATATGGTTTTATCGCCGACTACGTGGAAAGCATCGAAGGGGTTCTGGCTGACGGCAGTGTGGTCGAATTCAAAAACGATTTTAACCCGGAACAGGCGCAGGACGAAAGGCTCGCCTGGATTGCGAGTGAGTGTCTGTCTGTCCTCTCGGACAAAGAAGCGATTATCAAAAAAGCACAACCTAAATCCAGGCGAAACCGAAGCGGCTATAACATTGCAGGGATTTGCCATAACGGCAGGATAGATTTGGCCCGTCTTTTGGCAGGCTCGGAAGGGACGCTGGCTATTTTTACGAAGATTACGCTCAGGACCGTCGCAGTGCCGGCGGCGAAAGGTCTGCTGCAGCTTGAGTTCGACTGTCTTGAGAAAATGGCACAGGCGGTGCCGATTATAGTTGATAACGGCGCCTCGGCGTGCGAGCTGATGGATAAGAACTTAATCGATATGGCATTTGAGGCCTTGCCGGAATATCGTGATGTTTTACCGGCCGGTGCGGCTGCCGTCCTTCTGGTTGAGCATACCGGACAAACACAAGAACAGGTGAGAGAGAAAATAGAAAAAACCGATCGGCTTCTCGGAGCCACAGCAAGCGGGCGAAGTATTTTTTTGGAGCCCAAGGTCCAGGAGCGATTGTGGAAGTCCCGCAAAGACGCAGGGCCGTTGGTTCATAGGATAAAGGGGAATAAACATCCGACTGAATTTATAGAAGATACCTCTGTTGAGAACACTCGGCTGGTGGAGTATATTTCGGGACTGCAGGAAATCGGAAAGCGTTATGATATCGAGATGTGTTTTTATGGTCACGCCGGTGACGGCCTGCTGCACGTGCGGCCGTATTTGGATTTAAGCGACCCGGCTGAAGTAGAAAAGATGCGGGCGATTGCGAATGACGTTTTTTCACTTACCTGGTCGTTGGGTGGCACGATAAGCGGCGAACACGCAGACGGCCTGGTAAGAGCACCTTTCGTGCGAGGGCAATACGGTGATGAGTATTATGAATTATTGTGTAAAATCAAAAATATATTCGACCCCGATGGTTTGATGAATCCGGGCAAGAAAATCAACAGTGACGCTGATGTTATGGTCAAGAACCTGCGGGCCGAATATAAGGTTTTGCCGGAAAGGGTTAAAACGGACTTGCTTTTTAGAGAAGGTGAGCTTGCCGCCGAACTGGAGCAGTGCTATGGATGTGGTCTTTGCCGAAGCTGCGAGCCGGATTTGCGGATGTGTCCGGTGTTTCGGGCGATGGGTGAGGAGCTGGGCAGCTCGCGAGCAAAGATTAATATACTGCATTTGTGGGCGACAGGACAGTTAGATGAACAAGACTTTGAATCGCCGGAGTTTAGAAAGTTTCTGGATTTGTGCGTTAATTGCAAGGCCTGCTTGCCGCAGTGTCCATCAGGAGTTGATGTTTCCGAGCTGATGATAGCAGCCAGGGCCCAGTACATCAAACGCAGGGGCCTTCGGCGTGCCGAGCTGGCTCTCAGTCACAATCGCTATCTTAGTAAATTAGTCAGTGTTCTTTCGCCCGTATCAAATTTTGTAATTCGGCTGCCGGTATTTAAATGGTTGTTAGAGAAATTTACTGGTCTCGATAAGCGAAGAAGTATGCCAAAGTTCAGGCACAGGTCCTTCATAAAGGCCGGGCGTAAGTATCTATCATCCTGTAAGCCCATAGAAAAGCCGATTGATAGGGTGGCATATTTTGTGGATACGTATGCAAATTATAACGACCACGAATTGGGCTTTGTCGTTCTGGATGTTCTACGGGCAAATATAATCGAGGTGATTTTGCCGAAGCAGTTACCTGCACCGCTGCCGGCGATTGTTTATGGCGATGTGAAAACCGCACGTAAGGACTTGACTTACAGTGTAAAACATTTAGCTAAGGTGGTGCATGAAGGTTACAAGATAATTTGTTCCGAGCCGAGTGCTGCACTGTGCTTGAAGCAAGAGCTTCGGCATTTTGTCGCCGGGCCGGATGCTGAGCTTGTTTCTGAAAATACTTACGAATTGATGAATTATTTACTTGGCTTGTTTGCCCAGAATAAGCTGAAAGCACCGAAGAAGTCGATAACAGAGGAGTTTGTTTATCATTTGCCCTGTCATTTATGCGCTGTGGGCGATGAAACAGCGAGCATAAGAATATTGAATGAGCTTTGTGGCGTCAAAGTCGTTGACCTTAAGGCAGGCTGCTGCGGCCTGGCAGGGACATTCGGTATGCAGAAGAAAAATTACGAGCTTTCCTCGCAAATATCCGCGAGCTTAAAGAAAGCGCTGGAAGAATCGCCAACTAAAAATGTTTTAACCGAATGCGCCGCCTGCAAAATGCAGATTGAGCATATCAGCGATTGTATTGTCAGACATCCGGTTAAGATTTTAGCGCAGAGTTATGGTGTTTAGCAGAATAAAGACTGACTTCTCCACAGAGGACACAGAAAAAACAATGAATTGACTCCCCCTACCCGCTCCCCGATCGGAGTCGAGGACAGGCTTCGCGGGCACAGGCTTCGATGGAATGACAAAATAAGAACTCGTGATGCAACAGGAGAATAAAATCTCTGATGCTACTGCTCGTCAAACTCAATACCGTGTTCCTGGCACCATTCGATGGCGACTTCCTTTAGCGCATCGTTGCGGTACTTGTACCAGTCGTCGGCAATGTCATATTCGTGTATAGCATCTTTGAAACGCCGAAAGGCACCGCTGCCTTTTATTGAGCTATAAAGAGTGTCACTCATTTCAGAATCATTAAGGGACAGGCAGAACTTCTCCATTATTCTGTATTCATTGATGTCGAATTTTGTGGGCAATTCAATGTAATCTCCTGTCTCATCTACTATTTCTTTAGCGATTCTGACCAGGTCCTGCTGCCAATCCGGGAAATCCTCGATTGGCTCATCGTCTTCAGCGGCCTGCATTTCTTCGTCACTAATAGATACAACTTCTCCGGTCCTCTTGTCCAGAAATGAGTGCCTTTCATCCGACTGGAACTCCAGGCCTTCGATTATTTCGTTCAGTTTTACACGGATTGCCATAAGCCGTTTCCTTATCTGCTGGATTTAAGCGATATGCTGTTTTTGATTTTACAAACCTTCACTTATTCTCTAAATCCTTTTTCACGTTCAATAACCTGTTTTTTAACCGGTGAATGTCTTTTGTAGCGACTTTCCAGGTTAGTCCCAAATCGACACCAAAATACTCATGTATAAGGATGTCCCTCATTCCGGCTAACTCTTTCCAGGCAATGGCCGGATACTTATCTTTTTACCTGCTTGGGTATATTCTTAACGGCCTCGCCCATAATTTCAATTCTTCTAATGACTGAATCTTGTAATTGCACGGATTCGAGAAACTGTTTCTTTGTTACTCCCTCCACATACTCCTCGACGCGCTCTATGCACTGCAATATGTGCTCGAGAAAAATCTTTGGGTCTTTCTTCATAGGATTACCTCTTGTTCACTTAAGATTTTGTCTTTGAGCAGGGGATGCAAAGAATTGTAGGTGAGCACATCCACCCTTGTTTTCAGTAACTCCTGCAGTGCTATCTTAAGGCCTGCCAGGTCAAGCAGGCTTTTTTCGCCCTTAAACTCTATCAAAAGGTCTATATCACTACGTTTTAAGCTTTGTCCTCTTGCAAATGACCCAAATATCGCGGCTCTTGTAACATCGTACCGTTGTAAGGTTGGAAGAATCTTTTTCCTTATTTGCTGAATGTGTCTTTTCATACTATTTCCTTGCTCTCTGTTTTATGTGACTTTATATAATATAACGGGTGCTCTGGCAAGCATTATGGTGGACATTTGGCGCATATTGAGCGGAACAAGGTCGTGCTCAGGTAACGGTCGCCGCGGTCGGGAAGAATCACAACAATTGTGCCGGAGGTCATCTTCTCTGCGATATGTAAAGCCCCCGCCACCGCGGCACCACTCGACATTCCAACAAATATTCCCTCCTTGGCAGCAAGCAGTCTTGTTGTTTCAAAGGCTTCGCCATCCCCAATAGTAATCTTCTCATCCATCATCTGTGGATTATAGATTTCAGGGACAATGGATTCGTTCATATTTTTAAGCCCCTGAATTGCGTGTCCTTCTGGAGGCTCAACTCCAATGACTTTGACTTCGGGCTTTTTTTCCTTGAAGAATCTATATACACCCATCAGTGTTCCTGTTGTCCCCATACCGGCAACAAATACGTCAATCCAGCCATTGGTTTGGGAAAGGATTTCAGGGCCGGTCGTTTCGTAATGAGCAAGAACGTTATTCTCATTCGTGAATTGGTTGGGCATATAATATTTGTCTGGCTCTGCATCGAGAAGCTGATGCGCTTTTCTGATAGCACCGTCGGTGCCCTCTTTTGCAGGGGTAAGCACAACCTCAGCACTTAAGGCTTCAAGGATATGCTGTCTTTCAGTGCTGACACACTCTGGCATACAAAGCTTTACCGGATATCCTTTTGCTGCCCCAATCATCGCTAAGGCAATGCCTGTATTTCCTGACGTCGGTTCGAGTATTATTTTGCCCGTAGTAAGCTGGCCGGCTTCCTCGGCTTTTTTTATCATCCAGTAAGCAGGACGGTCTTTGATGGAGCCGCCGGGATTGGTTCCTTCGAGCTTTCCGAAAATTCTCACGTCCGGTTTCTTACTATTCAGATTAGTGAGTTCCACAAGCGGTGTATTCCCGATAGCAGACAGTATGCTCATACCAGCTTACCTCCGGATTATATGCTTAACTTGTTTATATCAGAATCAAGCCGATTCGGATAACTTGTAAAATTGATTTTACTCGGAATATTGTATATATTGGAGCAAAGAAAATAAAGTTAATTTAGGTTGGAATTAACAATGGGCTTAAAAGAAGAGAATCTCAAAGAGGCGGTGCTGTGGGAGCCGTCCTCAGGTGAGGACAAGAAAGTTCAGTGTAAGCTGTGTAACCATCAGTGCGCGATTGATGATGGCAAATTAGGTCGGTGCTGCGTGCGCAAGAATATAGATGGTGTGCTGTATTCGCTAACTTACGATAAGGTCTGCTCTGCTAATCCGGACCCAATCGAGAAAAAGCCATTGTTTCATTTTCAGCCCGGGACGCGCAGTTTCTCCGTTGCTACGATGGGTTGCAATTTTCGCTGCGAGTTCTGCCAGAACTGGCAGATAAGCCAGGCGGCACTCGAAAGAGGGCGAATCGATGGAGAACCGATAACGCCGGAGCAAATTGTCGAAGGAGCAGCACGCAATAGGTGCAAGAGTATTGCTTATACCTATACCGAGCCGACGGTTTTTATGGAGCTGTGTAACGATTGTGGCCGATTAGGCAAAGAGCGCGGCCTGACAAATGTTTTTGTCAGTAACGGTTATATGACGACCGAGGCGATTGACTTTGCCGGCGACTGGCTCGACGGAATTAATGTTGACCTGAAAGCATTCAGCGAAGATTATTACAAAAGGTTATGCAAGGCACGACTGCAGCCGGTGCTTGATACGATTAGCTACATCGCGAAACAGACGAATATCTGGCTGGAGATTACCACCCTGCTGGTGCCGGGCGAAAACGATTCCGACGATGAGCTGAAACAACTTGCCGAGTTTATTGTTACAGACGCCGGGCCTGATGTCCCGTGGCATATCAGCAGGTTCCATCCGCAGTATAAATATCTGGATTCGATGCCGACGTCTATGAGCAGTATGGAGCGGGCTTTCGAGATAGGCCAATCCGCAGGGCTGCATTATATTTACCTTGGTAATGTGCCGGGGGCGAAATTCGAAAGCACTTTCTGTTACAATTGCGAGCGAATGTTGATTGAACGCATCGGCTATAGGATTGCTGTAAATAATATAGAAGATTCGAAATGTCCTTATTGCGGGACGGAGATTGCAGGGTTCGAACTTTAAGCCTCAAACCGACCGAACTTTTCTTGCTAAGTTTTATCTTTTAGCAATTGCCGGAGTCTCTCCAATTCGCCGGATTTCATATGGTAACTATGCTTTGTGTCGGGGTATTGGCTGCTTTGTACTTCCTTGGCGTATGCATTGAAAGCCTCAATAGTCTCTTTGGCCATATTGCTGTAACTCTTTGCGAACTTTGGACTTGGGCCTTGCGTCAGCCCAAGAATATCAGGTGCAATTAATATCTGCCCATCGCAGCCCGGCCCGGAACCACAGCCAATCACGGGCACTTCGCAGCGTTTTGTGATAATCTCGGTGACCTCCGCAGCGGTCCCTTCAATCAGCAGCGAGCCGGCACCACTATCGACCATTTGCTGAGCAAGACTTACCAGCTCGGCAGCTATCTCTGCCGTGGTTGCCTCAGCCTTGAATCGTCCAATTCTACCGATGCTCTGCGGCCTTATTCCGATATGAGCCATAACAGCTATGCCGGCATCGCTAACCGCTTTAATTACATTAAGATACGCACCGGTCGCTTCGATTTTTACCATTTGTGCCCCTGCCTCGGCAACGAATCGGCCGGCATTTTTCACCGCCTCGGCTTGCCCAATCTGGTAAGACAGAAACGGCATATCTGCAACCAGAAATACATTCGGCGCCCCCCGCCGCACCGCAGCAGTTATTGCGACCATAAAATCCATTGTCGCCGGTAGAGTTGAATCAAAGCCGAGAACAACTTCGGCAGCAGAATCACCTACCAATATCATCTGGACATCCGTTTGCGAGGTGAGCTGAGCGGTGGTATAATCGTAGCAGCTGATCGCAGCAATCTTGCGATTTTGGCGCTTGGCATCCAGCAAGTCCGCTATCGTAATTTTGGTATCCATAACTTACTATCTTGAAAAGAAAGAAAAAGAAATAACAATCTATCAGTTAAAATATGAGAACAAAATGAATTTATCAAGCGTAAAGTAGTGGAGTTTTAGAGCTAAATACGGCTATTTGAAAAAAAACAAAAATATTTTTACCTTTTTTCAATTAAAAGCTTGATTCCTGATAAGAAAAGTGTAGATTTTTTACAGTTTTCTTCCTTTTCGTTAAAGAAATTCCTGGTATTTAATCGATTAATAATTAAAGGGAGTATTAGAATTAGATAAACGGATTTATCGGAAAGCTATTATCAGCTTTTCATCACCCTCCTCCGAAGCCAGATTCTGTTTTATAAGGATCTGGCTTTATTTATCCGAATGGCAGTCAAAATAGGCAATATCCAAGAATTCGGTTTGTGTTAATTTGGGGGGCAACGCAGGCGCCATAGCACATCTTAAGAAACCATCTTAAAAAAAATATTCTTACTTCGTTCGTATCTTGATTTTCGCAGGTGACATTCTGCCGTCTGCGCGTAGGTAAGCAGCCTTCTTTTAACAACGGTATGATGGAACTCTCTTCTCAGAATCTTTTTAGTAATAAGAAAAAAAATGTGAGTAATTTGCCGTTTGCGCGCATATTACCTAACAGAGCCTCATACCGTAAAGGTAAATTTGAGAAAGTGTCTGATAAGCTGGAGCTGCACTCGTCCATTCAGCATTGAGCAGATTGAGAATAAAAAAAATCGCAAAAAATAACGAAAAAAGTACAAAACCGTAACAAAACGGTAACATTTGTTCGGCATAATCTCTCCTGTGTTAAAGTAATCGTTTTTCGTTATTCGATTTGAAAGGAGTACCGTTTCTGATGGCACTGCCAGGTCTTTCTGAGGCCTTATCAGCGCGTACACCGAATTTTTTTAGAGAATTAACGTAACAAATCATCGAGTTAGGCGTTATATTTATATAGCCGGTAATTGAATCTTGTAATCGGTAGTAATATGTTTTCAGGAAAGGTCTGAAAGTGAAAAAGTCCCGCATAATTATTATCACGGTTATCGTAACGCTGGTGATTGTTTCCGTGTTCGCGATAGTGTATAAAGTCAAATCCGGTGCTTCGAGTAAACCAACGGTAGTTCGCATCGAAAAGGCCCAGCGTGGAGAGCTGATAGAGTTTGTCAGTGCTCCCGGCGAAATCGAACCCAAGATAAATGTGGAAATAAGCGCAAAAACGATGGCACGAATTATAGAGCTGCCCTATGAGGAAGGAGACATTGTAACCTGCGGCAACACGAACACGAATCCACCGGTGCCGGCTTCCGTGCTGGTACGCCTCGATGACAAGGATTTGGAGAGCCAGTTACTTTCAGCCGAGGCCAGTTACGCCGCCCAGGCGGCCCAGATCGAAGTTGAAAAAGCAAGGATTTCCAGTCAGCGATCCAATCTTATCGGCCTCGAAGCTTCGCTAAAACAGGCCCAGCGTGACCTGGAGCGACAAAAAGGATTGCTCGAATCGCAGGATATCAGCCAGGCCACTTACGACCAGTCTAAATTAAAGTTTGACGAGCTCGAATCACAATATGAATCCGCCAAGCATACGCTCGACTCGGCGGAGCTAAATTTGGTGGTATTACAGCACAACCTCGAAGCTGCCGGTGCCGGCGTTACCCGGGCGAAGGAAGCTCTTAGCTACACGACAATAACCTCGCCTATTGATGGTGTGGTAACCAGGATTAATGCGGAAGTCGGCGAGGTTGTGATTTTTGGAACAATGAATAATCCAGGTACTGTAATCCTGGAAGTGGCGGACCTCTCTACAATGCTGCTCGTCGCACAGGTGGATGAGGCCGACGTAGGCAAATTGAGAGTTGGTCAAAAAGCCACAGTTTACGTTCAGACCTTTCCCGACGAGGAATTCAAAGGCGTGGTTGATTCGATTGCGTTGACACACAGGATATCTCAAAGCACCGCTACGAAATTCTTCAGGACCGAGATACTGCTTGAGGGTGACGTGAAAAAGCTGTTTTCGGGCCTGACGGCGCACGTGGATATTGAGACCACCAAGCACGAAAACGTTCTCAATGTGCCAAGCCAGGCTGTGTTGGGAAGGGCTGTCGATGACCTGCCTTTGGATATTCGTGAGAACAATCCGGAGGTAGATAAAGAGAAGACATTCACGCCCGTGGTCTATCGCTACATCGACGGCAAAGCAGTGGTAACACCGGTCAAGATAGGTCCGAGCAACCTGACCAATACAATAATAAAATCAGGCATTACGGAAGAGGACCAGATAGTGGTTGGGCCATATAAAGTGCTCGAGGGTATTAAGCACGACCAGAAAATAAAAGATGAGCGAGAAGTAGAGGCAGAGAAGAAGAAAAAGGAGGCAGAGAAGAAGAAGGCAGAGGAAGCCAAAGTGGGGGCTGATGCAAATGATGTTAGTGACGCAAACAATGTCGAAGAAAAATGAAAAACTAATAATTCGGCTTCAGAACGTTATGCGGATTTATAAAGTCGGCGTGGAGCGTATCCATGCGCTCGACGGAATTGACCTGGAACTAAGCGAAAACGAGTATGTTGCCGTGATGGGTCCTTCCGGCTCGGGCAAGAGCACACTGATGAATGTCTTAGGTTGTCTGGACAGAGCGACTTCCGGGTGCTATGAGCTGGACGGTGAGGATACAACGAAAATGACTGACGCAGCATTAGCCCGTGTTCGCAATGAGCGAATCGGCTTTGTCTTTCAGTCGTTTGAGCTGCTCGGACAGTTAAGCGCGCTTAAGAATGTTGAGATGCCGTTGATTTATTCAAAAAATGGCTGGTGGACTCGGCGCAAACGTGCCAAAAACGTCCTTGAGAGGGTTGGGCTGGGGGACCGGATAAAACACAAACCGAATCAGCTTTCCGGAGGTGAGAAGCAGCGCGTGGCTATCGCCCGTGCCCTTGTCTGTAATCCGAGTATTCTGCTGGCCGACGAACCGACCGGCAATCTCGACAGCAAAACAAGCGTGGGTATCCTTGAGCTGTTTGACCAGCTTCATCGGGAAGGCCAGACCATTATTATAGTAACCCATGAAGATTTTGTCGCGCATCATGCCAAGCGAATCATTCACATGAAAGACGGGATAATTAGCAGCGATCTGCAGAATGACCGGGACCCGCGAGATAAAACCACGACACAAAGCAGTGGACAGGAGGAAAAGATATGAGAGCTTTGATACGGGCACCTATAGCTTTTGTTAGGCTTTCCTATCAGAGTGTGTATCTTGCGCTGGGGCAAATCTGGGCCAATAAGTCCAGGTCGATACTCACAACTATCGGCATTGTAATTGGTGTCGCTTCGGTAACCGCCGTAATTGCCGCTCTTACCGGTCTGAAAGCAAAAGTGCTGACCCAAGTAGAGACTTTAGGAACAAACAGCATATTTATTCAACCAAGAACTCCTAAAACAGGCCCTCTGCAACATGCCTCATGGTGGACTATTCGGTTTAAGCCTGAACATTTTAATGACCTGCTCGAACACTGCCCCTCGGTCTCACAGTTCGGCCGTATGACCTGGGTCGGAAGGTACACCGTCAGCCACCGTGAGAAGTCGGTCGAAGGTGTTACTATCCGGGGAACCGAGCCTGCCGTTCATAAAATCGACAGCCGTCCGGTTACAATCGGAAGACCACTTTCGGTTATTGATGAAATGCAGGTGCGACAGGTCTGCCTGATCGACCCCAAGCTGCGTAACGACCTTCGCCTTGACCGTGACTGCATAGGCCAGTCGATTCTTATAAGTCACAACACCTTTTATATTATCGGTGTGCTCGAAGCTCGCCCTGAAAACGTATTTGGCGGAGGTGACCAGGAAAATTCTGAGATATTTATTCCTTATAAGACCAGCCTCAAGATGCAGCGTTATCCGTTCATAATGGCTATTGCCGAAAGCGAATCCGCTGAGGTTTCGGATGATGCCCTGGCTGAGATAAGTTTTTTCCTTCGCCGGACACGGAATATAAAGCCCGGGGAACCCGACACATTCGAAGTTATGTCACTCCAAAACGCGCTGGAGACATTTAATAAAATAGCTCTTATGGTTACGATGGTGGCAGGCGGCATTGTGGGCATCTCCCTGCTGGTCGGTGGTGTGGGTATTATGAATATCATGCTTGTTTCGGTGTCGGAGCGTACCAGGGAAATCGGGCTTCGCAAGGCCGTCGGAGCTAAAAAAACTGCAATTCTAACCCAGTTTTTGATTGAAGCGATAGTTTTGTGCTTTTTCGGGGGGCTTGTTGGAGTCGGTTTTGGTCATCTTTTGACCAAAGCATTAGCCAGTATCCCAAAAATTCAACTTGATATGGCGTATATTCCATTGTGGGCGATAGGACTTTCGTTTGCTTTCGCCGGTACGGTAGGTATATTTTTTGGAATGTTTCCGGCGATTAAGGCCGCCAGACTTGACCCTATTGAGGCACTTAGACATGAGTAAAAGATTATCATCAAAATGGTATTGGTTTGTTGTTTTTTTGGGATTTGAGCTGGTTTTATTAACCGGCTGTGAACCATTTCCGGGTGATGAGAAATTCTACGAAATCAAGATTGCGCCTGAAAAATTACGACAAATAGAAACGCTTGAGCTTCAGGAAGCCAAGGTTGAAGAAAGTGCTCGACCAGATGTTAATGAGCCCCCGCCCGAAGAGCTTGGGCTTACGCTGGAGCAATGTCGTGCCCTGACGTTGGAGAATAACCTTGACCTTAAGGTGCAGCTTATCAGTCCTGCTATTGCCTCTGAGCGGGTCGATGAAGCACAGGCTGCGTTTGAGGCAGCTTTTTCCACCAATCTGAGATTTTCTAAAACGGATACCCCAATAGCTTCGTTTCTTGATGAAATTTCAGGCTCACAAGTTGATTATGTCCGCACGGGCCTTGGCGTTCAGGTTCCTTTGCGGACCGGCGGAACAGTAACATTTGACTTGGCTGATAGCCGTACTAAAACAGGCTCTCCTTGGTCGGTATTTGATCCTTCCTACGCCTCGGACCTTTCAGTTTCGATTATTCAGCCGCTTCTTCGAGGTGCCGGCAATCGTGCTAATACCCACGCCATTCGTATTGCCGAGTATGAAAGACAGGTAATCGATGCCAGGACTAAACTCGAAGTGATACGGATTATCGCTGCTGTTGACCGTGTGTACTGGCGTCTTTATGCGGCCAGAAAAGAACTGGAAGTTCGGAAACAGCAGTATGACCTTGCCGAGGCGCTCCTTGAGCAGGCTCGCCGGTTCGTTGCTGCCGGCGATAAGCCGCAGGTAGAAATTATCCGGGCTGAGGCTGGTGTAGCACAGCAGCTTGAGGCTATTATCGTGGCTGAAAATAATCTGCGCAACCGAGAACGTGAGCTTAAACAGACGCTTAATAAGACAGGCCTGGAAATGCAAACACCTA
This sequence comes from Phycisphaerae bacterium, assembly GCA_041862635.1. Taxonomy (GTDB): domain Bacteria; phylum Planctomycetota; class Phycisphaerae; order Sedimentisphaerales; family Anaerobacaceae; genus NIOZ-UU13. The sequence continues at coordinate 13,346 of JBGVTO010000178.1, forward strand.
CGGTATTGATACCCGCTACCGAGCCGGACTTGGTCCGTTATGAGCTTCAAAAGCAGCGGTTAGTGGTAACAGCGACTGACAATCGAATGGACATGCTCGAATTAGAGCTTCAAATTGCCGAGGATATAAGCACCATCGATTATATGCATAATCAGGCACTACCTTTGGTCACAATGGATTACACGTATAATATAAACGGCCTGGGAGCATCGAGAAACGACTCGTTTGATTTGCTTTTCGATAAGAAGTTTGAGGATCATCGCTTTGGAGTGCAGCTACTTGTGCCATTGGGAAATGAGGCGGCAAAGAGTCGATTGCTTCAGGCATTTTACCAGCGCAGGCAGCGATTGGCAACTCGGGATAATCGGGAAGCACTTATTGAGCTTGAAGTGCTGAACGCAATCGACCAGCTCGAGGCGAACTGGCAGCGCATTTTGGCCAGCAGACAAAGGTCAATTCTGGATGGTCGGCTGTTCGAGGCTGAGAAGCGACAGTTTGAACTCGGCCTGAGGACATCGACAGATGTGCTTCAGGCGCAAACGACCTTTGCTGATGCCCAAAGCGCTGAAATCCTGGCATTGGCCGACTATCAAATTGCACTTGTCGATTTGGCCTATGCGACCGGCACTCTGCTGGGCGCTGCGAGAGTACAATGGGAACCGATTGTGCCGCAAAGCAATATTAAAAGCCTATCCGAATAACTATTTGCTCTCGCCCAGCCCCTGCCGCAGGGGCGGGGCCCGCCTGTCATTCCTTCGCTTTGCTCAAGGACCCCGATGTATCGGGGAACGGAGCGTAGCGAAGTGAATCCCGATACATCGGGAGTCTTCGTTGGCCGGATTCCCGTCCGGCCGCCGGACAAGCTTCGACTTCGCCTCAGAATGACAAAGGATGAAGGGTTATTCGGATAGGCTCTAAACAACGCAGCCAAGAAGCTTATCGCCGGGCCGAATAGCTGGAGCTGCGGTGCTGAACCCCGCCCGTCGAAGACGGGTCGGGCTGAACCTGCCGAGAAGTTTATTCCTTAGCTTCCGGACAGGACATAAGATAGTCTATGCAATCACTGAACTTAGCTGTTGCAACAGCGACCGTGGAGTCGGCTGCACCGTAATAAAGATTGAGCTGGTCAGTTTCTTTAAGAACAATGGCACCGCTGGGAAATACGACATCGCTGACATCACCGATACGTTCATAAGATGCACTCGGCCCCAGGACCCACTCGTCACTTCGGCGTAAGACCCTCCAGGGTGAATTTAAATCCAAAAGCGCCATCCCGACACGGTATATTTCTCCTGCGGTGGTACTTCTGACGCCGTGGTAAAACAACATCCAGCCTTGCGGTGTTTCTATGGGCTGACAAGCCAGCCCGACTCTGTGACAATCCCAATAAGCATTCCTTGTTCTAATCAACGGCCTATGGTCGCCCCAGTGCTTCAAATCGGGTGAGAAACTTATCCACATATGAGCCTCGCCTCGGACAATGGGACGGTGAATCAGTGCAAATCGTCCGTTAAACCTGCGTGGAAACAAACATGCATCTTTGTCTTCCGGCGGCAGCAAAGAGCCCAGGCGGGCAAACGCTTTAAAATTCTTGGTAATCGCCAGCGATACTACAGGACCACCTTCACTGAAGGAAACATAGGTAACAGCGAATTGCTTCTGCTCTTCGAGCCAGACAATACGTGCGTCTTCCAGCCCCCACCTTTCCTCTCGAGAGCTTTGATCGGCTTCGAGGGTGGGTGTAGAGTCAATTTCCCAGTTCGTGAACCCATCAGCACTGCGGGCAACGGTCAAATGCGAAAAGCCGCGCATATCCTCGACGCGAATCAACAGCAAGACCTCTGAATTTAACTTGGCAGCCGCGGGATTAAAGACGGCGTTTGTCGGATAAGGCCAATCCTCCGGCGTCATTATGGGATTGCCCTTGTATCTCGTAAAAAGCTCGTGTGCTTTTTTTTGCCGTGCAAGCTCTGGCATAGTTTCGACCTCAAAACATCAAAGAACTTTTCTATACTAAAAACCAAGAGCAATCCATAATTTGAAATTCAAACGGTTCAGCTTCAAGCCCCTGGCAAACCTTACCTAATTTAATCGGCAAGATAGGCAATTTTCTGTAAGTCAAAGTATGAATTTTAGATACGACGGTATAATATTTTTCCAGCTCGCCGTACATATCTAATGACGGCATATCTTTCGGGTCGTCCCTCGTCTGTGCAGGTATGGGACACAACCTCCCATTCGCGCTTCTTATGCTATGCTTTTACCAACTGTGTTTCGTACAAGCTTTGGTACAGCGGACAGGTCTGGATAAGCTCTTCATGTTGGCCCTGAGCGATTATTCGACCTTCATCCATTACTACTATAATATCTGCCGTAATAACAGTGCTGAACCTGTGGGCTATTATGAAGCTGGTTCTATCCTGCATAATTTCCTCGATTGCTTTGTGAATTTTGGCCTCGCTGTCGGCGTCGACCTGACTTGTTGCCTCGTCGAAAATCAGGATGGCGGGGTTTTTCAAAATCGCTCTTGCTATGACAATTCTTTGCAACTGACCGCCGCTAAGGCCGGAGCCCTGTTCACCTATAATTGTGTCATAGCCATTGGGCAGGGGAGAAATAAATTCGTGGGCAAAGGCACGCTTTGCAGCGGCTATTATTTCTTCCTCGGTTGCGCTTGGCTTGCCGTAAGCGATATTTATTGCAATAGTATCATTGAATGTTACGATGTTTTGCGTTACCATTCCAATCTGGCTTCGCAAACTAAACAGCGTTGCGTTGCGAATGTCTTTGCCGTCAATCAATATCCGGCCCGCGTCGGGATCATAAAATCTCGGTAACAGATTTGCCAGTGTCGTTTTGCCTGAGCCGTTTGGTCCTACTATGGCAATATTGTGTCCGGCCTCCACCGAAAGGCTGATTCCTTTTAATACAGGTTTCTCTGAACCCGGGTAGGTAAATACAATATCCCGGAATTCGATTTTATTTTTTAGAGGCTCAAGCTCAAAGGCGTCCGGGCTTTCGACTTCCGGTTCCTGGTCGATGACCGCATATACCCGCTCAGCGGCGGCGTTGGCCTGCTGAATTTTGTTCCATACATCGCTCATCCTGCGAATCGAATCTGCTGTAGCACCAAGCGCGATAAGCAGTGCAAAGAAGTCGCTTGGCTGCATCGTACCCTTGTAAACCCAATGTGCGCCGAAAACCAATCCGACAGAGCCTGCTATCATCCCGAGTGTTTCCATTAAAGGGTCTGTGGCGGAGTCTACTTTTGCGATTCGAAACTGGCGTCTTAAAAGCCTACGGTTGATTGCAGTGAAATTCTCCCCTTCACATTCCTGCTGGTTATAGACCTTTATTACCTTGATAGCCTCGAGAGCCTCTTTCAACTTGCCGAGCATCTCCGCCCAGGTTGCGAGCGATTTTTTGGTCGCCCGCTTAATTTTCTTACCGAGCTTGCTGATGAGGTAAAGTGAGAAGGGAGCACCACATAAAAATACTAATGTGAGATTACGGTCTATCCACATTGCCCAGGCAATCAGCCCGATTGCTTTCAGAGGCTCGCGCAGGGTTTTGCCTAATAATACCTTAATCCCGTTGCCGATTACCATTATGTCTCCAAACAGCCTGCTGACGGTATTGCTGGAACCTTCGTCGGCAAAAAAAGTGACGGGGATATCCAGCGAGTGTCGAAAAGCATCTCTTCGCAGTTGTGCCAGTGAAATATGCATAAGCTTCTGGACAGTATAATCCTGGTAGAATCTGGCAATACATCGCATCGTTGTAACGACTGCCATCATGAGTATGATAAATATCACAGCATTTTTTTTGTTTTCTCTGGTCCGCTCTTTAGGTATGAAACTAAGGAGTTTTTGTGCGTGGTCGGCATAGAAAGGTTTCTTACCGCACTGAAGCTCTTTGCTTTCGAGCTTAAACTTTCCGTATTCATCGGACCTGCGGTACTGAACTGCTATAGACTTAACATTTGATATGGTTGCCAGCTCCTCAAGGAGTATGCTCGAAGGTATCCATTTGTTTTCGCTGAATGTCCTGCTGCCGGCCCCGACAATCTGGTCCTGTGGTTTGAGTTCAGCCTGTTCTGCAAGGCTGTTTATCTTAACGCCGGCAATTTTTAAAAAATAAGCTATGTCGCGATTGTTCGGGTCGGCGAGTTCAACACTGTCGGGTACATAGAAACAAAGCCCATAGCGTTTCTCGCAGATTTTCCTGTTGATCCAGCCGTGCAGGCCCTCTTCGCCCATCATAAGTTTCAAGAGCGGCAGAATCGTTGCGAAGCTGAACGAAAAAAGTATACCGATAAGTAATGCACTGCATCCGATCGTAACCAGCCTGTGCCATTGCGGCCAAATATATACGAATACCCGTTTAAAGGCCTTCATCCGATGGATTTCTCCAAAATAGACTGTTATTTTCTTCTATTAGCTGTCTTCTATTCATTGTAATCCAGGCACACTAACAAACTTATGCCCCCCGGTCAAGCCCAAAGACAGTTGACTTCCCGGGCTATTTTTATTAGTTTATCGAGTCTTTAGGAGAATAGTTGAATGAAAATAGACTGTTTGAGTTTAGGTGCCTACGAAACCAATTGCTATGTTCTTCGAAGCAGTGAAGGGGCCAAAGATTGCCTGGTTGTTGACCCCGGTATGGGTGCAGGTCGGTTGGTCGAATTTCTCCAGGAACATCAATTAAATCCTGTTGCGGTGGTTCTCACTCACGGCCACATTGACCACATTGCAGGAGTAGCTGCATTGCGAGATGAGTTTCCTGATATAAAAGTTTATATTCATAAGCTCGATGCAGATATGCTCACTGAGCCTCATATCAATCTATCAGCTTTGACAGGAGAGTTCTTCAGTATCGAGCCGGCAGAATTTTCTTTAGAAGAGGGTGATGTTTTAGAGCAGGCCGGCGTAAAGCTCAGCGTGCTTCACACCCCTGGCCATACGCCGGGCGGCATCTGTTTGTATTCAAAGGATGAGGCGATTGTTTTCACGGACGATACGCTGTTTGCCGACTCGATTGGGCGAACAGATTTTCCGTGCGGCAGCATGGAACAATTATTCAAGAGCATAAGGGAAAAACTTTTTACCCTGCCTGACGAAACGAAAGTCTATCCCGGCCACGGCCCAATTACCATAATAGCCCACGAAAAAGCACACAATCCTTTCCTCCAATAACCCATTTTTTAGCTAAAAAGTACATTTTTTTCTATCTACTACCTACTGTCATGCAAACTCATACTATCAATATATAACGCTAATATAGGACTTACAGCATTATGGCGCTATAGAGAATTCTTTGCATACTTACTCATCTTACCTATTTTAACTAAAGTTTTTTTTCGCCACCCTCCGATACTTATATTGCCTGTTGGTATATATTGCCTATTTTAACATACAGGTCATTATGTAGTTTCCATATGATAATAAGGGTAATATTGGAAATATAGAAAATCTAATGGAGACCAAAGCATGATAAAACAAAGCATTTTAGCCCGCTATTTGGAACCCTTGTTGCGCGGTGATAGAAAGGCTTGTCGAGCAGTTATAGAAGAAACTCTTCAGAGTGGCATACCGGCTAATTCGGTATATGTCGACATAATATGGCCTGTTATGGTAGAAATCGAAAAACTCTTGCGGGCAGACAGAATTACACCCATCCAGGAACATTTGGCCACGCGAGTGAACCGCACTATTGTGGACCAGCTTCAAAATAAATTGCCTCGCAGACCAAGCAAGAATAAAAAAATATCGGTATGTTGCGCACCAGACGAATTGCAGGAGCTCGGTGCTCAAATGATGACAGACCTGTTCGAGAGCAATGGATGGGAAGTAAGATTTCTCGGCGGTGGACTGACAAACGACGATATCCTTTCTTACACAAACGAATATAGTCCGGACATTCTCTTAATTTATGGTACGGGTCCAAAACAGGCACCGGGTGTACGACGCTTGATAGATACAATTAAGTCTGTCAACGCCTGGCCTAATATGCGTATAATGGTATCAGGTGGTCTGTTCAACAGGGCCGAAGGACTCTGGCTGGAAATGGAGGCCGATTTATTCGCCGCTACAGCCCTTGAAGCCCTCCAGGTAGCTTCTAATGATAACCCGGTTACGCAAGTTGAACAAAGAACGATAAACCGCAGGAAGAAAAGACGCCAGACGACAGCACAAAACCTGACGGTTTAGATGTAACAGCTTTCATCAGATAGAAGAGCAATCAATTATAGACATCCGTCGAGAAGGGATTTCTAATAATCCTATGAAAATTCCAAATTCGACACTTTGGCATCATGGGCTTTGTTCGGGCCCCGATGTCGTTTTCGAAAACAATTCCTAATCATCAAAATACGCAGATTACAGCCAACCGGCGGGTTAAATAGAGTAACCCAAATTTTGTCTTATTCGAGCTATGTTATCATTTTTTACGAGTTTTTTCTTGAAATTCAGGTAGATAATCTGGTATAAATAAGATTGATTAAACGTGTGATTTTTGGTTTTCCAGGGAGCAAATTTCTTGTAATTTGCAGCTAATTAGCCTGGACCAAGGCTTAATGAGCAGGGCACAATGTCGTTGCAGCAGTTGTTGCGCTCCTGAGTAAAACTTATACATTTAAAATAATGGCTAATATTGGGCCTTTGCCTGTCTCGGCGTGGCCGCCGGGCTACGGCGGGCTTCGCCCCGAAGAGAGCTACGACGGAAAGGAAGGAGGTAGTATTTCGATTTTGGATTTACGAGTTTCGAATTGTGATTTGCGATTTTCATTTCTTCGTATCCAATTGTCAAATAGCAATCGAAATTCGACAATTCTCGTAAATGCTTGTTGAAAATAAAACGTGTTTTGGTGTGTGACTAAAACATAATACATAACTATTTTGATTTTTTATGAACCCCGCCCGTCGAAGACGGGACGGGGTGAAGGAGGAAATGATTATGTGCAAAAAAATGACTTATTTAATCTCTTTTGTTTTGGTGCTGGGCTTAGCCACAGGGGTTAAGAGTGCAGAGCCATTCGAGCAGGACCCTGGTCCGGACGGCATTGTATCAATAGAAGCCGAGAACTTCGATGACAATATCCTGAAGGGTGCCAGTTACTGGGAATTTGTTACATCAACGGTTGTTTTTACACCAGCAGACGGATTCAGCGGCAACGGTGCGATGCAGTCAATGCCTGCAACGCTGGTGGGTGGTAGCTCCTGGGATACTGGTTATGGAGAGAACGCTCCGAGATTGGATTATAAGGTCAATTTCTCAAAGACCGGGACACACTATGTCTGGGTTCTCGCTTACGGCATGGATGGCAATTCAGACTCCTGCCATGCCGGTCTGGACGGCGAGGAAACACCACTTTCTAACCGGATGAGCGGCTGGAATAACAATTACAGCTGGGACAACGACAGGTATGAAAGGCCGGAGCGGTCGCAGATTGATATTGCTACACCCGGCCTCCACGTCGTTAACATCTGGGTTCGCGAGGACGGCCTCACTGTTGACAAAATTGTTCTAACCACCAACCCGGATTACAGGCCGACAGGTATCGGTCCTCCAGAAAACCACCGTGGTTTACGTCTGAAGGCTTATAATCCAAGCCCGGAAGATAGCATCCTTTATAAGGATACGTGGGTGAGTCTTAGCTGGTCGGCAGGAGAGACTGCCGCCTCACATGACGTGTACTTCGGTGAGAATTTTGACGATGTAAACGACGGTACGGGGGACACGTTCCGGGGCAACCAGGGTGGGGCATTTTTTGTTGTCGGTTTTCCCGGATTTCCTTTTCCGGACGGCCTTGTGACGGGTACAACATACTACTGGCGAATCGATGAGGTTGAGGCCGACGGAACGACGAAACACAAAGGCGATGTCTGGGATTTTACGATTCCCCCCAGAACCGCTTACGACCCGATTCCAGCAGATGATACTCAATTTATTGACCCAAATACAGTCCTTAGCTGGAGCTCAGGTTTAGGCTCGAAATTGCACCATGTGTACTTTGGCGACAATTTTGATGATGTGAATGCCGGCACGCCCGAGACCTACAAAGGCCCCATCGCAGATACTACTTATTCTCCCGGCACCCTTGCATTAGACAAGGTTTATTACTGGCGTGTCGATGAGTTTGCTATTCCTATCACGTATACAGGTGATGTCTGGAGCTTTACAACAACGCCTGAGATACCTATTACCAATCCCAATCTTGTTGGCTGGTGGAAGTTAGATGAGGGATTCGGCGCTGCTGCTCTTGACTACTCAGGCCACAGCAATCATGGTACGCTCCAAGGCAATCCTCAGCGGGTAGATGGCTTTGACGGCGATGGCCTTGAGTTAGACGGCACTAATTCCGTTGAACTGTCAACCGGCCTGATAGGTTCGGACATAGGGTCTGTATGTATGTGGATTAAGACAACCCAGGCCGAAACAGGCATGATATTCTACGGCTCATCAGGCACCGGCGGCAACGGTTTCGGCGACCAGGACGAATTACACATCAATATGATGAGCGACGGCGGGGTCGAATTTTACATCGAGGGTGGTGACAATGATGTCAACCCCGAGGCATTGGCGGTGAACGATGATGCCTGGCACCATATTACGGCTACGTGGGAGGTCAACGGTGTGGCGAACCTGTATGTGGATGGCGGCACGCCGGTATCGGCTGCTCACACCGGCAACGACTTCGCGTTGTCCGGCCGAATCCGGCTGGGTCGGCCTTATGCGCACCAGAGTTTCTACTCCGGCCTGATAGACGATGTTCGGGTGTACGACTATGTATTATCGCCTGATGAGATTGCAATAATTATGAGAGGCGATGTAAGTCTTGCCTGGAATCCAAAACCGGTTAACGGGTCAAAATCGAATATAAATGAGGTCAGGTCCGTTAGCTGGTCGCCGGGAGATTTTGCGTCTCAGCACGACGTTTACTTCGGCACTGATAAAGACGCGGTGGACAATTCCGATACATCAACGCCGGATATATATCGAGGCCAACAAGGTACTACCAGCTATACTCCACCCGAAGGTGTTGAATGGGGCCAGACCTACTACTGGCGAATTGACGAGTCTAATACCGACGGGACAATCAGCAAAGGCAGAGTTTGGAGCTTTACGATATTAGACTATATCATCGTGGACGATTTTGAGTCCTACAACGACCTTGAACCCGAAGACCCCGAGAGCAACAGAATATATATTGCATGGTTGGATGGTTATGACAGCCCAACGAACGGCTCTATCGTTGGTTATGAAAATCCTCCTTTTGCCGAGCAAACTATCGTCCACGGTGGTAAGCAGTCGATGCCGCTTTTCTATGACAACAGTGTCGGATACTCTGAGGCGGAGCTGACACTGACTTATCCGCGTGACTGGACAGAAGAAGGTGTTGGAGTACTGTCACTGTGGTTCAGGGGTCGTCCTGCAGGCTTCATAGAAGGGCCGGCCGGCACTTACACAATGACCGCTACGGGCGCAGATATCTGGGGCACGGTTGATGAGTTCCGCTATGTTTGGAAACAATTATCCGGTGCCGGGACTATCTCAGCACAGGTGCTCAGCGTCCAGAATACCGACCCTTGGGCCAAAGCTGGAGTGATGATTCGCCAGACGCTTGATCCAAGCTCGAAATTTGCCGCAGTGTATATCACGCCCGGTAACGGATGCAGATTCCAGGCCAGGCTGACTCCAGGCTCTGACGCCACGAGTGATACTGCCGCTAACGCAGTAACAGCTGAGCAAATGGCAATCACGGCGCCTTACTGGATAAAACTGGAGCGTGACGCCGCTGGCAACTTTAATGGCTTCTACTCCAGCAACGGTGTTAGCTGGCAGGCGATGCCATGGAATCCGCAAAGGATATCGATGCCTTCGGACGTCTATATAGGTTTGGCACTGACCAGTCATAGCTCTGGTGTGACATGCAAGGCTGAATTCTCCAATGTCCAGACCACTGGCACGGTTACTCCGATGATTTGGACTCACGAGGCCATCGGTGTAACTATGGCCAGTAACGACCCTGAGCCGATGTATGTCGCTCTCAATGGCAGCGCTGTGGTCTTTCATGATAATCCAAATGCGGCGTTGATAGACACCTGGACCCAATGGAATATCGACCTACAGGCCTTTGCAGACAAGGGCGTGAACCTTGCCAATGTCAATACGATTGCCGTTGGTTTCGGTGACAAGAAGAATCCGCAGCCCGGCGGTTCTGGTACAGCGTACTTCGACGATATTCGTCTGCATCGGTAGGCTCAAGAAACGGAAGCCGCAAGTGGCAATTAGCTGCCCACGGTGACAGACAACAGAGAAATGGATTTGCACGAATTCGGGGGTCTATATCGAATTATTCGGTATAGGCCCCTTTTCTATTGGTTATTAAATATTATGGGGCTAAAGAGTGACAAAAATATCCAGATAAATTTAGCGGGAAAATCAAAAAATAGTTTGAAGAAAATCAGGGTTTAGGGTGTATATTACTGTGAAAACAAAGTAAAGATTCTTCTTTTGAATTGAAAGAGTCTGTATTTGGAGTCGAAGCCAGTGACAAGCGTGTGCCAGGAAGAAACAATAGCAATGCGGCGTTGCCGGCGGGGCTCACCAGGGGCTTTTGAAGTTTTTGTGAACAGGTATATGAAAGACGCATATTTTATCGCACTGGGGCTTGTGGGCAATCGTGAAGATGCGATGGACCTGTCGCAGGAGGCCTTTATTCGAGCATACCGGAATATCAAACACCTCAAGCCCGACCGAAGTTTCTTCCCCTGGTTCTATCAAATATTAAAGAATCTGTGTATCAGCCATCTAAGAAAAAGAAGGTACAGGCAGACAAGCTCTCTTGATGGTGAGAATTGCCCGGAGCCGGCAGCTACGACGGATTACTTTTCGCCGGAGGTTGTGGCCGGAAGAAACGAGCTCAAAGACAAAGTGTGGCAGGCAATCGGCAAGCTGGACGATAAGCATCGCGAGGTGATTATATTGCGGCACTTTCAGAATATGTCATACGAACAAATCGCCGAGGCCCTTTATTGTAATAAAGGCACTGTTACGAGCAGGTTGTACTACGCCCGTAAGAAGCTGGAAGAATTATTAAGTACCGGGAAAGGAGGTAGCATAAATGACATGCCATGATTATAAAGACCTGATGATGGGCTACCTGGATAATGAATTGAGTGACGAACAGAAACGTCAATTCGAAGAGCATTTGGCCGGATGCTCTGAATGTAAGGATGAGCTGGAGGAGTTCAGGAAACTCAAAGCTATTACCGATGAGGTAACGTTAGTTGAGCCTGAGGACAGGATATGGCAGGACTACTGGAGCGGCATCTATAACCGAATCGAGCGCGGTGTTGGCTGGATTGTGTTTTCAGTGGCCGCTATCCTGCTGATAATCTACGCCGGATTCAAGGCGATAGAAGAGATGATTAAGGACCCTAATATAGAGACGATTTTAAAGGTCGGTTTGCTGGCACTTATAGTGGGGCTGGCGATTTTATTTGTCTCAGTGTTGCGTGAGAGGCTTTATTTCTGGCAAAGAGACCGCTATAAAGACGTAAGGAGATAAGACAATGCTTTTGTCCACAACAGATACGATTCATGATAAGAAGATTGTAAAGCACCTTGGGCTTGTCCGGGGTAATACGATTCGCGCACGACACATAGGCAGGGACATAATGGCGATAATACGTCACATAATCGGCGGAGAAATAACCGATTATACCAAGATGATGGCAGAGTCCCGTGAACAGGCAATCGACAGGATGATAGAAGATGCTCAAAAACTCGGTGCCAATGCTATTGTGCGAGTGAGCTTTACGACACAAATGGTAATGGGAGGAGCATCGGAAATTTTAGCATACGGTACGGCTGTCGTGGTTGAGTGAGTTTTTACGTTCACCAATTATCCTTGTTGTTGACTGTAACGAAAGGAAGAGCAAATGGACACGATTAAAGATTTTCTAAGGCCCGAGATAATATGGTTTCTGATAGGGCTTGTACTGCTCATTATGGAGTTTGTGCTGCCCGGATTAATCATTGCTTTCTTCGGAGTCGGGGCCTGGATTGTAGCGCTTGTCTGCCTGATTACGGACATCGGGATAAATACTCAATTGATAATATTCATAGTCGCTTCGGTGTTATCGTTGTTGTTTTTGCGGAAATGGCTCAAGGGAATATTTATAGGTCACAGTGTGTCCAAACAGGACCTGAAAGAGGACCTTGAAGAATTCATTGGGCAAAAGGCGGTTGTGAAGGAAAAAATTACACCGAAGGCCGGCGGCAAGGTGGAATTTCACGGTACAAACTGGTTAGCCGAAGCAGATGAGGAAATCGCAGTGGAAACCATTGTTGAGATTGTTGGGAAAGAAAATATAACACTTAAAGTAAAAACATTTTAGAGGAAAGGAGTTAGTTATGTTAGCTGCAATAGTGAATGCATATACAATTATTCTTGTTGGTGTACTGGTCTTTGCGTTACTCGTATTTTTCAAGACCATAAGGATTGTACCTCAGAAAATGGCGTTTATCATCGAGCGGCTGGGCAAGTATTCGACCACGCTCGAAGCAGGCTTTCATATACTTGTGCCATTTCTCGACAAGGTTGCGTACAAACACACCTTAAAAGAGCAGGCTGTCGATGTTCCGCCGCAGCAGTGTATCACAAAGGACAATATCGCAGTCGAAGTTGACGGCATTCTGTATATGCAGGTTGTCGATCCCAAGAAAGCCTCTTACGGAATAAACAATTACGCGTTTGCATCCACACAATTGGCTCAGACAACTATGAGAAGTGTAATAGGTAAGCTCGACCTCGATAAGACCTTTGAGGAAAGAGAGACGATAAATAGTGCGATTGTTGATGCCGTGGATAAGGCGTCGGACCCATGGGGGGTGAAGGTGACAAGATATGAAGTGAAGAATATTCTGCCGCCACAGAGCATTAAAGATGCAATGGAAAAACAGATGCGTGCGGAGCGTGAAAAACGGGCGACTATCGCCGAATCGGAAGGCGACAGACAGGCGAAGATAAACCGGGCCGAGGGCGAAAAACAACAGATGATTGCCCAGTCGGAGGGTGAGAAGCAAAAACGGATAAACGAGGCCGAAGGTCGCGCTGTCGAAATTCTGAAAGTCGCCGAGGCGACAGCCAACGGAATCAGGGAAATTGCAAAGGCGATAAATGAAAAAGGCGGCGTTAATGCTGTAAACCTGCGCATCGCCGAACAGTACCTGAACGAATTCGGCAAGCTTGCAAAGACCAACAACTCAATTATAATCCCTTCGAATCTCTCCGATATTGCCGGGGTGATTAAAGCGGCCGCCTCGGTAATCAAAGACCAGACGGAAGTTAAGAGCCAAACAGAATGAATTGTTGAGCCGGGAAAAGAGTCAATCTAACTCTTTTCAAGAAAGCATTTGAATGACAATACAGACTAATCTATTCCTGCACGAAGAGATTATGCTTTTGGCTTTGCGTGATGAAAAAGGTACTATTGCATCGGGAACTATGTACCAGTACGCAATCGGGGCAGCGGTGCTGGCTGAGCTGTTGCTAAACAAGCGTATCGCCGTAGGGGAACCCAGAAGGAAAAAGCTCGTCGACCTTATTAGCTCACAACCTATCGGCGAGCCTTTAATTGACCAATGCCTTGAAAAAATCTGTAATGCGAAAAGACGTGCATCGCTTCAGACGTGGGTATCACGGTTTGCCGGCGTAAAGAATCTTAAACATCGGGTAGCTCGACAACTGTGCGATCGCGGTATTCTCAGGGCTGCGGAAGATACAATTTTGCTGCTTTTTGCGCGAAAGATATATCCTGAAATCAATCCGGAGCCGGAAAGGAAATTGATTGAACGGCTCAGACAGGCCATCTTTACTGACAGCAGGGATGTTGACCCCCGAACCATTGTTCTCGTGTCACTGGCCAATAGTACAGGTCTTCTAAAAGTTGTTTTCAATAAAAAGGAATTGAAAGGACGCAAAGCCCGGATTAAAGAAATCAGCGACGGTGAGATAACCGGAAAGGCTGCAAAAGAAGCCATCGAAGCTATGCAGGCGGCTATTATGGTGTGCTGCATCATGCCAGCCGTTATAACTACGACCATCAGTCATTAAACTGTCTGCGGAAACGTATGAGTTGTTCTGAATTTGTTTGTTGGTAACTGTTTATCTGCGAACTTGCCAAATCACGAAGGAAATGAATAGAAAAAGGAACTGTGATGCCATGAAAAAATGGGGTGGAATTCAAAAGATTTTGCCGTTTTCCCTACTTTTTATCACAGCGCACCTTTGGATACCCGGATTTGTGCAAGCCGCGGATTACGCTATTGGAGCCGACCTTTCCTTTCTCAAGCAGGCTGAGGGTCGTGGTACTGTGTTTAAGGACAATGGCGAGGCTAAGCCTGGCTTGCAGATATTTAAAGAGCACGGCTATAACTGGATTCGCTTACGATTATTCCACACGCCCACGCGTTTACCGAATAATCTCGAGTACACCATCGCTCTCGCTCAGGACGCCAGGAAGCTCGGATTCAAGTTTTTGCTGAACTACCACTACTCCGACACCTGGGCCGACCCGGGCAAACAATACATACCAAAGGCCTGGGAGGGCAAGTCGCACGAGGAATTAGTACAGGCAGTGTACGAATATACCCGGGACACTATCACTGCATTTCGGGAGGCCGGTGTTTTGCCGGACATGGTACAGATTGGGAATGAAGTTATCAACGGTATGCTTTGGCCGGACGGCAAACTGCCGGATAATTGGGACAACTTCGCCGAGCTGATGGAGGCCGGGATTAACGGCGTCGATGCAGGGCGGGGTAATTCCCAACGTCCCCTAATTATGATTCATATCGACAAAGGCGGCGATAAGAAAAGGACGAAAGCTTTCTTCGACAAGTGGAACTCGTATGGAGCTGACTATGATGTCATCGGGCAGTCTTATTACCCGTGGTGGCACGGCAGTCTGCTTGACCTTCGGGAAAATATGATCTTTATGGCCAATGAATATCAGAAGGACATCATTTTGGTGGAGGTAGCATACAACTGGAGGCCGTCCGAATACAGAAACAAACCGGCACCCTTTCCGGAGACTCCCGAAGGACAGAGACAGTTTCTGGATGAGGTGAATCACGTTGTTCTGAGCACTCCTGACAACAGAGGCAAGGGTGTTTTCTGGTGGGAGCCTGCCGTAACGGGCGGTCTTCGAAGAAGAGGCATGTTCGATGATGATGGGAATGCCTTGCCCGTCATCACGGTGTTTGACAGATTCACGAGAAAGTAATTCGAGCGCCTTGATGTACTTATAGCTTTCAAATAATTATTTTGCTTAAGCTTTATGAACGAGTACAGGACAAGTAAGCATGAGTCTGTTTGACAAAGCTTGTGTTGATAAGAAATTGTTTTTAATACTCCTTTTAGCAAGTATTCTTGTCAATGTAGCTGTTTTGCCCTACGCTTTTTCTCTCGGCCTTTCACAAATGCCCAAGCCTATATTTATATTCATAGCGGCTGTTATTATTCAAACCACGATAATGTTCTCCATATTCATTTTTATTGGTCTTTTCCTTGGGAACAAAGTCGGTCTGGGAGCACCGGTAATTGAGGATTGGTTAGCTGGAGAATCTATAAGAGATAGAATAAAGCCTGTTCTTATTATTTCTATAGTTCTTGGACTTTTGGTTGGAATCTTACTGTTCGTTCTGTACCGATTTGCATTCGCTGTTTTTGTAGAGCCGGTAACTGCTTCCCAGGCGGAGCCTCCTTTATGGCAAAGATTTTTAGTTTGTTTTTACGGTGGGATCGGGGAAGAAATAGCGATGAGACTGTTCTTAATGACTCTGATTGTTTGGATATCATATAAAATTGTAAGGACAAAGGACAACAGACCAACGAACATCGGGGTATGGTCGGCGATAATCATAATAAGTGTTATTTTCGGTCTTGGGCACCTGCCAATGACAGCTCAATTTATGACGATAACACCTGTTGTTGTGATACGTGCTATCGTCTTGAATGGCATTGCCGGAGTTGTCTTTGGATGGCTCTATTGGAAAAGAGGATTAGAGTCAGCCATTATTTCTCACTTTTCGGCTGATATAATATTGCATGTAGTTCTACCATCGTTATACTAGTCATAGATAAGGATATCATAAAAATTGCAAAGGGACAAGAGCGATGGTTGGTGTTATTTCCAGACCAAATACGCAGGAGAAATTGGAGATACTCAGCACTGATGCGCAGTATGATTTGGCGTGTGCGTGCAGTTGTAATAAGGAACAAAGCCGAAAGCGCAGCAGTGACGGTAAATGGATATATCCGGTAGCGCTTCCGAATGGGGGCAAGAGTGTCCTGTTTAAGACGCTGCTCTCAAATGTGTGCACGAATGACTGCAAGTACTGTCCGCTCCGAGAGCAAATGGACATCCGCCGGTGCAGTCTTAGGCCGGAGGAGACGGCTAAGATATTTCTGGATTATTATAATCAGCGAAAGGTTTTTGGGCTGTTTCTAAGCTCGGGCGTCTTAGGCTCGGCTGATGTGACAATGGACAGACTCAACGGCGTTGCAAGATTACTGCGAAAAAAACATGGCTTTAGAGGATACATCCATTTAAAGATTATTCCGGGGGCAAGCGATGCGGCTATAGAAGAGGCGGTTTCATTGTCCAGCGCAGTCTCACTGAATATCGAGACGCCGGGCGAGAAGAGACTGGCGAAAGTATCAAAGAAAAAAAGGTATATTCAGGACATTATTGAGCCAATCAAGCTTATCAGCAGGTTGACCGGACGCGGTTCGAGATACCAAAGGGTCAAGCAGACAACGCAGTTTATCGTTGGGGCCGCCGGGGAACCGGATGCGGAAATCGTGAAGTATATGTACGGCCTGTACGAGCGGCTGAAAATGCACAGAGTATATTTCAGCGCTTATCAAAAGGAATTGGGTGACGAGTCTATAGCCTCTGAACAGGCCGACCCGGAAAGACCGACGGATATTCTTATGCGGGAACATCGGCTGTATCAGGTGGATTTCCTGCTTCGCAAATACGGCTTCAAGGAATCAGACGTTGTTTTCGAGAAGAACGAAAATTTGTCTTTGACTATTGACCCGAAAGAAGCGTGGGCGCTGAGTCATCCTGAGGCGTTTCCAATGAATATAAATCAGGCATCGAGGTTTTCGCTACTGCGAGTGCCCGGTCTTGGGCCGGTAACGGTCAAGCGTATTTTGGAGCAGCGAAAAACCGGAAGAATAAGGCATATCGAAGATGTGGGGAAGGTAGGCGCCAGGCTGGAAAAAGCGAAACAATACCTGGCTTTTTGAGCGTGGAGTGTGACAAAGAGAGGATTTTTTATTTTCAATTCCGCCCTTCAATAACTTTTGATTTCCAATTTCTGATTACGGTATAATAAGGGTGGTTGCGGAATTACAACCGGTGAGCGCAAAGAAAGGAGGTGTTCTGTTATGTGGTTTAAAACTGAAGAAACTCTCACGGACGAGCAAGTTCAATCAGGTCTGAGCTATGTTATCAAGGATGGAATCGCATCGCAGTCGATGGGGATATTGACCGGCGGAGCATTTTTAGTTGCTTTTGCCGTCAAGCTTGGTGCATCCAATCTTGTTATTGGCTTATTGGCTGCCATTGGGCCGTTAGCTCAATTACTTCAATTGCCTTCGATTTTTCTTGTTGAGAAAATACGTAACAGGCGTGCGATTGTTGTTATCACGGCGGGACTAAGCCGGCTGTGCTGGGTGTTTATTGCTCTGAGTCCCTTCTTATTCGGGGCCAAAATCGGCCTTGCAATTTTGCTGGTATCGATGATAGCGGCTTCGGCACTTGGGGCCGTTTCGGGCTGCGGCTGGAATTCATGGATGCGGGACCTGATACCACAAAACATTTTGGGTGCTTTCTTCTCGAAAAGAATGAGAATCGCCACAGGCGTGGGAATTGCGCTTAGCGTATGCGCAGCGGTCTATTTGGACCTTTGGAAAAAGCTGTTTGCCGAATATGAGGTGCATGGCTATTCAATTCTGTTTTTGGCCGGTTTTGCGGCCGGCGCTCTCGGACTTTATTATTTATACAAAACACCCGAGAAACGTATGCCCGCAGTCGTGGAGAAATCAAGTATTCTTAAGCTGCTTTCCAAACCCTTTAAAGATGAAAATTTCCGAAAGCTTATTGTGTTTATGTGCTCCTGGAATTTTGCGGTGAATCTGGCTGCGCCTTTCTTTATGGTTTATATGCTCAAAAGATTGGGGCTGAGTATGTCATTTATCATCGGTCTTTCCATTCTCAGCCAGGTGATGAATTTCGCTTTTCTGAGAATCTGGGGCAAATTTACAGACAGTTTCAGCAACAAATCGGTGCTTGCGATATGTGGGCCGTTATTTATACTTTCCATTCTTGCCTGGACATTCACTACAATGCCTGAGAAGTACTTCCTAACCATTCCACTGTTGATAATTATACATATTGTAATAGGTCTTTCTTCAGCAGGTGTGTCTCTGGCCTCGGGTAATATCAGCCTTAAATTGGCGCCGGAAGGACAGGCAACGGCCTATCTTGCAACCAACACAATTGCTAATTCCATAGCGGCTGGAATTGCTCCTATTTTAGGTGGTAAATTTGCGGATTTCTTTGCGGGACGTGAGCTGGCCTGGGTACTTAATTATAAGGGCCCGACGGGAGAATTCAGCTTGCCTACTTTGAATCTCCAGCAGTGGGACTTTTTCTTTGCCATTGCCTTTTTAATTGGTATATACTCAATTCATCGTCTATCTATGGTAAAAGAGGCAGGCGAGGTTGAAGAAAAAGTTGTGGTCAGTGAACTGTTCATGGAGGTAAAGAGTCAGGTTCGAACTCTTTCTTCTGTGGAAGGCTTACGCCAGATGGTTACCT
>JBGVTO010000179.1:0-24711 GCA_041862635.1 Phycisphaerae bacterium
AACCCAATCTTGTCCGCCGTAGGCGGATTGCAAATGTCTATGATACAATGACTTATGAAAATAATTCCGATTGGACACTTGGTGAAAACAAACCCAATTCAAACCCAAACAAACCCAATCTTGTCCGCCGTAGGCGGATTGCAAATGTTTATGATACAATAGCTTATGAAAATAAATCCAATTGGACACTTGGTGAAAACAAACCCAATTCAAACCCAATCAAACCCAATCTCCGAAAATCCAAAATGAATGTAAACTTAACTTTAACAAAGGATTACAGAAAAAAAGATGATTTTACAGTCCGAATAAACAAACCCAATTCAAACCCAATTTCTTCAAAGGCCAAAATGAACGTAAATGCCTTTATCACAAAGGATTATGAGAATGAAACCGCCTTCCGGACCAAAAAAACAAACCCAAACAAAGCCAATTGCCTGTCCCCACGTGTAGAGTGTCTTATACTCTGTGGGGATCATTCTTGCCGTTATTGCAGGATTTATATATTCTACCCGCTTCAAGGCACTAAAAAATAACCGTTATGGAAAAATACCGGCTTGAAAACCTGCATATCAGGAGATTATTGCTAATGAAAAAACTTGTGCTTATGGCCAAACGGAACGAAGCTCGTAAACCTCCAGAGATTTTACCTCGGTATTTCCACCTTTTGTTAAGATTTCAAGTGACTTTGAATTATCGGCAAGAATCACACCCATCGGCATATAAACTCTGCCATCGTTGCCGAAGATTTCAATCGAAGTGCGGTCCACCAGAAGTTCCAGGCGAATCTTATCATTCACCGGTTTTAAAGGGGCTGTTTTTTCTGACTCGTCGCGGCGGGGGCCGGGACCGTAGCAGGACAGCTCCTGCTTTTGAACATTATAAACGACCGGAATGTCACGGATGACAAATCCAGTTTCCTGTACATCATTATTAACTTGAAGCTCGACGATAATATGAAACAATTCACCTGAAAGTTCCGAAAGCAGATTTCCTCCCGGCTTTAAGATTTTGTTTTTCCATTGGTGTTTACGCTTATGAAGTTTTTCAATTTCGCGTATTGGTCTGGCAAGCATCCGAAGTCCTTCTTCGGTTGTCCGCAGACTCAGTGTCACCGGGAACAGCATCATCTGATTGAACGGCATCTCAGGCATCGCCACCCTGCCCCAGGCCATCTGGATACGTCGGCCGTCCTTTTTGGGAATGTTATTGAATGTCTGAGAGGCATAGAAGCAATTGCCGTAATGGAAAGGAATCGGACCTGCCTGGCTCTTGAATTGCCTGCCGTCGAAACTGCCAATCAAATATTCCCCGCTGCCGCCGTACAATATCCATTTGGATTCCCGCGAAGCGGGGTCCCTCTTGTTATTTTCATCATCATCGACCGGCAGCTCAAACAGTTCAGGGCACTCATGAAAGCACTTCAGCTCACTCTGGAATTCCCACGATTTCAAATCTCCGGATGTGAGAAATCCCATCGTTCGTTTGTCCAGATATAGTGCCATCACCCACTGACCGGTCGGTTTATGCCAGATGACTTTTGGGTCCCGATTGCTCCCATTGATGTGACCCAGAATGGGATTGCCCTCATAAACTTTCCACGTTCTGCCGCGGTCATTGCTGTAGGCTATTGATTGAGTGAAAGGCTGGCCTTTTGACATAGGATTTCTTCCGCCTGCAGAGGTGTAAATACATACGATTACTTTCTCACTGCCCGTTTGGAACCCAGCCGTATTATTTACATCGATTACCGCCGATCCGGAAAAAATGGTCCCAAAACGGTCGGGATGTATCGCGTCACCTAATTCGTTCCAATGTACCATATCTTTACTGACCGCATGGCCCCAGGTCATATTGCCCCACTTCCAGCCGTATGGGTTATGCTGATAAAACAGATGATACTCCCCATCATAATAGACCATCCCGTTGGCGTCGTTGTTCCAGCCGCGGCGGGAGGTGAAATGAAACTGAGGGCGCAGCTTTTCCCGATACAGGTTCTCCTCACCGATAAAAGTATCTGCCTGATAAATAGAATCAAAACCTTTGCTTTTGGTTGGCTCATACTTATCTATGCGCAGAATCGATTTTTTCCCTCTAAATTCGTGAACATCCAGAAACACCCAGAAATCGGGCTCGTCAGGAGCCAGCTCGATATCAAATTCCCGGACCACCTTATCATCGATAACGAGCCTTATCAGGCGTTTATCGGCTCCGTTCTTGACAGGAAAGTTTAAATATCTTTTCAGCAGCAAAGATTCCCGGCTCTTATCTGATTTCAAAACATCCTCCTGAGCGTTAATGGTATTCAGATAACTAAACACCACCGTAAAAATACTCAACAATAACTTTTTCATCGCATTGCCTTTCTTGAACGGGTTTTTTATAAAGATTCATATTCAAAGGACCACGCTCAACGCCCTGCTGAAGAACCGAGATAGGGAAGATTATCAAGATTGAGCGTATCGCCTACTTCTTTTTGCAGCTCTTTCAGCTTTCTCCTTAGTTTCCTTATCAAGCCGGTATAGGCGGGGTCGTCTGCAAGGTTGTTCATTTCCAGAGGGTCGGCCTTGAGATTGTAAAGAAGGGTTTTGCCGATTTTCGGATAGTAAATCATTTTGTAACCATCTTTGCTGACCATCCTCTGGAGGTCGATATAGCCGCCGTAGATGGCATCGTAACTGCTGTCGGCTCTACCGTCGATTAGCGGCATTAAGCTCTTGAACTGAACATGCTGCGGTTTCTTAACACCGGCAAGTTCCAGCGCTGATGGCATGATGTCCTGAAGATAGACCGGTGCGGTTATCTTTTTGTTCTTCGGAACACCCGGGCCGTTGACCATTAGCGGAGCTCTGACGCTGTGGTCGTACATGTTTTGTTTTCCCATCAGACCGTGATGGCCGACCGCCAGTCCATGGTCGGCAGTAAAAAAGATATAAGTGTTGTCGGCTTTGCCGGTTTTTTCCAAGGCATCCAGAATAAGCCCGACCTGAGTGTCCATGTGGGTGATTATCGCGTAGTATTCCTGACGATTTACTTTGACGGCGTATTCACTGCGGGGGAAGGGAGCGAGACTTTCATCTCTCTGCTTCTTGCCAAGGCCGATTGAGTCTTTGTACGGGTACTCCGGCAGGAAATTGGCGGGAACTTTCACTTTGTCAAGCGGGTACTTTTCCACGTATTCCTTCGGAGATTGTCTGGGGTCGTGCGGAGCGTTGAAAGCCAGATACATAAAGAATGGTTTTTCGCTCTTTGAGGCATTTTCGAGAAACTCCAGCGCGTTGTCTTTGAGGACTTCGCTCCAGTGTTTGCCGCCCTTCCAGTAACCACCATTTCTATTATCCCACGGTTTCCATAGGTCCGGTATTCCCTCTATAGGTCGGTTGTACCCCAGCGGGATTTGATTGGGCATCCCCGGCCGGACGTCTTTGACGTAATCGAATATATCTTCCGGCTTGATACCTTTGACGTGCCATTTGCCGCTCATATAAGTTTCGTAGCCGGCCTGCTTCATATACTGCGACCAGAACCTGCCCGCTTTGGTTTCTTCCTTGTGTTTTGGCTCAAGCTCTCTTGCTATCCACAGGAACCGGCCCGTATTGAGCATCGTTCGGCTGGGTATACACACCGCTCCCTGCCAGGAACCCATATTGTACGCATGCGTAAAAGTAACGCCGTTTCGAACAAGCCTGTCAAGGTTCGGCGTTTGTATTTCGTCGCAGCCCATTGAGCGCAGTGTTTCAAAGCACTGGTCATCGGCAAAGATAAACAGAATGTTCGGCTTGCCCCCGCTGGTACCTAGCAGAGGCTTGCTTCGTTTCTTTGCAAAAGTGGATACTTCCGGCAGCGATAAGGCAATAAAGCCAAGACCGGCATTCCTTAAAAAACCACGTCTTGTACAAACGTATTCACTCATCAGATTTTTCCTTAACCAGTAGTGTTTGTTTTGTTGATAATACCATAATCGTGTTTATTTGTCCCAATATTCCTCGATTACCTTTTGAATATGAGGGTATTTATCATCTGTTTCATTGTACTTCTTTCTTAATCGCAGCATCTCGGCCTTCAGCTCTTTGACCACAGCAGCGTATTTTGGTTGACCGTACAGGTTGTTCATTTCGTGCGGGTCGTTTTTCATATCGTACAGCTCCCAGCCCGGCTGGGTTGGTTTGGGCCCACCCTTTTTATAATTTAAGCCGTAGAAAAATATCAGTTTGTACTCTTTAGTCCGAACACCGAAATGCGCAGGATTATCGTGATGCGCCATGTGCATCCAGTAGCGGTAATAAGTTGACTTGGGCCAATCAGCAGGCGTTTTGCCCCGCAGCAGTGGAACAAAACTTCGCCCCTGCATATAGCCGGGAGCCTTCACACCCGCTAACTCCAGTATCATCGGTGCAAAGTCGGTGTTATTGATGATTTCGTCTGTGCGGGTCCCCGCCTTAATCATCTTGGGATACCTTACAAGAAACGGCATCCGCATCGACTCTTCGTACATCCAGCGCTTGTCGATATAATCATGCTCGCCGAGCATCATGCCCTGGTCGGATGTATAGATGATTACAGTGTTATCCATCTGCCCGCTCTTTTCCAGATACGCAAACAGCCGACCCAAATTATCATCAATCCCCCGAACGCATCGTAGATACTTCTTCAAATAACGCTGATATGCCGTCCGTTTGTACTGCTCATCCGGCAGCGACTGGTCAACAAACATATGCATCCCCATATTCCTTCGCTTGTTACGCTTACCGATAGACGTGCCCATGCCTTTGGTTGCCTGCGAACCGTGCTCCGGCTGCCGCCACAGGCTCACAGGCTCAGGGATATCCACATCATCGAAGAGCCAGTCATAGCGCTCGGCATTTTCGAAATTATCGTGCGGCGCCTTGTAATGGTGCATCAAAAAGAAAGGTTTTGACCTGTCTCTGCCTTTAAGCCACTTGAGCGATGTATCGGTAATAACATCCGACGAGTGACGCGAGTCATATCCTGCAAAGCGTTTTTCATTCTTGGGCCACTGTCCGCCCGACTCCCGAAGAATAGGATTGAAATACGAACCCTGCCCCGGAAGCACGCAATAATAATCGAACGCAGGTTCCTGCTTCAGGTGCCACTTGCCTATCATAGCCGTTTCGTAACCGGCCTGTTTCATCAGCTTGGGCAGGTATTGTCTTTCCGGTTCGAGTCTGCCGCCCAAATCCAGAGCACCGTTGGCCTGGCTGTATTGACCGGTCAGTATTGTCGCCCTGCTGGGCACACAGATCGAATTGGTACAAAAACAATTCTCAAAGAGTATCCCCTCATTAGCGAGTCGGTCAATATTTGGCGTCGGAGCCACCTTCGCCAGCCTGCTCTGATACGCACTGATAGCATGTGCGGCATGGTCATCGGACATGATATACAGAATATTCGGGACTTTGCTTCTATTCGTCTTCCGGGCTGCCCACAATTTGCCTGTACAAGCAAATGTCACGACCGCTCCACACTCTTTCAGGAACTTTCGTCTATTCATCTCAATACCTCAAATTAAAAACTATAATTTGCCGTTGTGTAAAATTGTAAGATTTTACAGCCGGGAATCCATAATATTTTTCGGACAACGTTCAGAACTTGCTGGGCGTTCTGTATAATCCTAAAAATAGACTTAACAACCTTTTGTTCTAACAATCGTCTATCTTCCATAACGTGCACGGTGAGGTGAACTTTCTTATCGTCATAATTTATGAATCAGCCGTTAAATCTCCAACTGCTTCCCGTATATTAGTCACTTGGAATCAATCCTTTTCAAACACTTTTGTACTTGACAGCGTTCTCTGATACACTATCGTTCAAAACATTATTGGCTTTTGTTTCAATGCGCGACTATCTATTTGGAGAATAGTTTTATGCTTGCGGCAAGTTTAGCTATGGACCCAATCGATTTGACCATAATAGTCGTATATCTGGTTGGTATTGTCACTATCGGCTGTTTGGTTGGTTTTCGTCAGCGACGGGCAGTGGAAGGGCAAGGCTATTTTCTTGCCGGCAGAACCCTCACCTGGCCTGTCATCGGTCTGGCCCTTTTCTCGACGAACATCTCGACTGTACACCTCGTCAGTCTCGCCGAGGAAGGTTACAGAAACGGCCTTGCGTATGGCAACTTCGAGTGGATGGCGGCGTTTACCCTAATCATCTTAGCATTATTCTTTGCACCTTTTTATCTCCGTGCTAAGGTTGCAACACTGCCTGATTTTCTTGAGAAGCGTTACAGCAGACCTTGTCGTGACTGGTTGGCGTTGCTTTCAATAATCTCGGCTGTCTTCATCCACATCGGCTTTTCTCTTTATGCCGGTGCCGTTGTGCTGGAAGGTATGTTCGGCATTAACATTATGACAAGTATTATTTCCGTTGCAGTACTGACGGGCCTCTACACTATTATTGGAGGACTGTTAGCTGTGGTTTTGACCGAGTCGATTCAAACTATAGTGCTTGTATTAGGAGCAGTCTGCGTAACAGTGCTTGGCCTTTGGCACGCAGGCGGATGGTCCGAATTCGTCGCCAGTGTTGAGCCGGTCAAAATGACGATACTCCGCTCTTCCAGCGATGCGTCAGGCCTTCCCTGGTATTCAGTTTTCCTCGGCTATCCTATCATTGGCATCTGGTACTGGTGTGCCGACCAGACGATTGTTCAGCGTGTGCTCGGCGCTAAAGATGCCAATCACGCTCGCGTAGGCCCTTTGTTTGCCGGCTTTATCAAAATCCTGCCGGTATTCATTTTCGTGCTCCCGGGCCTGATTTGCCTCGGACTAATCAACCAGGGCAAGCTGCCCGATACGATGGAGCACCCGCGGCATACATATTCATTTATGATTAACCATTTATTGCCTGTCGGCCTCAAAGGCGTAGTCGCCGCGGCACTGCTGGCGGCACTAATGAGCACAGTCTCCGGAGCTCTGAACTCCATTGCCACACTGTTCAGTTACGATATTTACAAACGATGGCGTCCCCAGACCTCCGACAGAACTTTAGTTGTCATAGGACGTATAGTGACATTCGTAGCTATGATTGCCGCCATAGTATGGTCGCCGTTTGTAAGTCACTACCCAACTATCTTTCAGGGAATTACTGCCATAATCTGTTACATTTCCCCGCCCATTACCGTAGTGTTTGTATTTGGCGTGTTCTGGCGGCGAGCCGGCAGCAAAGCAGCCTTATACACGCTCTGGCTCGGTTCAGCTATGGGATTGGTGGTCTTTTTGCTCGATTGGTTTAAGGACAAAGACTGGCTAAAGAAATATATCGAATGGAAAGCACCGCCTATGATGGCAACCTTTTATTTAGCTGTGCTATGTTCTGCAGTGCTGATTATTGTATCGTTGCTTAAACCTCACAAACATACTGCCGAAAGTGAAAAATTAGTCTGGGCCAATCCAATGCAGGCCCTGCAAGAGAAAGGCTGGCGCGGCTTTGGAAATTATAAGTTCTTGACTGTTTTACTATTCGTGACAATGATTGTGTTGTATGTGATTTTTAGTATAAGACCGTCATAAAAAGGAGAATATTGTAATGAGAAATTTCATCGGATTTACTGTGTATACCCTAACGTCGTTGGCCTTTTGCCTTATGTTTATCGGCTGTACGCAGCAAAGAGTAAAACGCTACGGCAACGTCATCGGCCTAAGACCTGAGAAGCTTGAGGAATACAAGGAGCTGCACGCCGATGTCTGGCCGGGTGTGCTGAAAATGATTGAAGAATGTAATATCCACAACTATTCGATTTACCTCGGCGAATTGGAAAAGGGCAAATACTACCTGTTCAGTTACTTCGAATATACCGGCGATGATTTCAAAGATGATATGGCCAAGATGGCTGCGGACCCCACAACACAAAAATGGTGGACGTTCTGCGAGCCTTGCCAGGCTCCGATACCAACCAGAAAAGAGAGCGAATGGTGGGCCAATATGGAAGAAGTGTTCCACTCCGACTAATTCGTTGAAAGAATTGAGAATTGAGCGTCTAACTCGTCATAGAAAATAAGCGAACTTTGTGATATCATAAAAGCGGCTGAGTCAAATAATCCATAGATATAGCTTTTTTCTTATTTATTTGCTACTTCGTAACTTTGAATCGAATATTATCCGTTGTTTCAGGGTCAATTTAAAAGTTCACATCTTCAGCACTGGTAATGTACTTGCCGTTGACCATGACGTATCTCTTTTCAAAACTCAGCGTAAGGTCTTAGCTTTGGCGTCAATTTCTTTCAGCTTAAAACAAACGCTCACGATGAAGGGTGCCTCGCCTTCTATCCAGTGGCCATAAGTTGTGGCAATGAACGTGCCATCAGGCAAGACCTCCAATCCGGGATAGGCGCAGTCGGCTTGTTTGTGATTATCCATCAGGCGGACACGATATTGACCTTCACGACCATTGACGATGTCCTCGTATGTTCCTACCCATCCGACCCAATCGCCTTTTGTTGGGCTTTCATGTGTGGTATCGCGGAAGCTAATGAACAGTCTTCCATCCGGAGCGTAACGGCCGGTGTGCCTGTCACCGGTCAGCGAGCCGGGCAGCTCTATCGGTTTGGTCCAGCTTTGCCCTTCGTCATTGCTGAAAATGACAAACGAGTTGTATTTACGACTGTTCTCGCGCAGCAGCAAAGCAATTTGCTTTCCATCTGGTGACCTTATCGCACCCGGCTCACAGATGTGTGCCATGGGGTGTTCTGCGATAACTTCGGGCCGGCTCCAGGTCAAGCCCCCGTCTTTAGAAATAGTCTTGAATACCTGAAATTTCACCCTCTTGCCGGAGCCGCGAAGAAAGCGCCCGTCATCATGAAACAGGGCCATATAGTTCCCGTTTTTCAACCGGACTAAAGAGCTCATCGCAACGATTCCGCCAAAGTCGCCGATAGGTTTGAGGGGTGTCCAGGTCAGTCCGTCATCTTCTGAAACCGCCATTCGGATAGGGTACAATCCCGAGAACATTATAAGCCGTTTCTTGCCCTGCTTATCGATAACTCTATAGAGCGTAGGGACTTCTTTTGAGCTGGCCCAGTTCTCCGGAACAGGCAGTCTCTCTGACCAGGTCAAGCCGCCGTCCGTGCTCCTTTTCATCACAATAGCGCCACGACCGTGACCTTTCGGATAAACGGCTATCATTGTCTTATTGTCCTCCAGCAGCACTGTTGTCGGATGGCCAAGATACTGGCCTGGCTCTTTGTCCACCACGATTTGGCGGTGCCTCTCACTGGCAAGGTCGATTAGCGGTATTGAGTAACCTCGTGGCTTCTTAGCACCTTCGGCGGCGAAGGACAAGCTCGTACCAATTAGGCAACAAATAACTATCCGCATAATATCTTTGATTCTGCTCATTCTTGCTCCTCTCATTCTTTTGCTCAGAAAATAATCTCTGAATCTT
Source organism: Phycisphaerae bacterium (assembly GCA_041862635.1). GTDB lineage: Bacteria > Planctomycetota > Phycisphaerae > Sedimentisphaerales > Anaerobacaceae > NIOZ-UU13. The sequence goes on from JBGVTO010000179.1 coordinate 9,398, forward strand.
GCTGTCTCAGCGCCCGGGGGCGCTGTTCGTTTCCAGCTTTCAGTCTTTTTACCAAATATCTTTGACTAAGACAACAATCCCGGTTGAAATTGCTCTGTAGAAAAGACCATATGTCATTTCGACCGAAGCCCCGCACCAATTGTCTCTCACAAGCTATAAGCCACTGGACATCAACATTCAAACTGTGCCTTAACTCAATTGGTGCGGGGCGAAGTGGAGACACGAAGTGGCGATAGCTAAATCTATTAAAAAACTGATTTCTCGACTCGCCTTAGCTGGGACTTCCCATCCTATTCGGACTCTATGCTGTCTATAGCGACTCTAAATTTCCGTAAATCAATCAGGAAAAAATTTCTAACAACAGTATAGGCGAGAGGGGTCAAGCGACATCCTAAGACGATTTTCGTTGTCTGTCACTTCGCTAATTGCTCACATGATCTGAATCGTCTTGGCAAGCTGTTCGACAGGTATCCCGATTTGTATGCGGACATATCCGCCCGTTATGCCGAGACGGCTGCCATTCCCAGATTCGTTGGGCGGTTCTACGAGAAGTACCAGGACCGGCTTGTCTATGCAACAGATATGAGATTCGGCACAGGGACGTACCGGCTTACGTTTTGAGTTCTTGAATCTTCAGATGAGCACTTCTATGCCTGGGAGCGTTTCAGCTACCATTGGCCCTTGTATGGTCTGGGACTGAGCGACAGTGTTCTTAGGAAAGTATATCGGGGAAACGCGCTCAAGATTCTTGGGAACCACAGGGCCGTTAAAGGGACTTCAGGACTACAGGCGGCCGGCTCCCGCTGATTGGCAGGTTGTGCAGCTTCTCCCGCCTTTCATGTTTCCACAAGAAAACAGACCGAGCTGCCGGGCAATAACTATACCCAGGCCGATGCTATGGAGCAGGAGTGTCACCGGTTTTACACCGAGCATTATTTCTTTAATGCGCTAAGGCAGTCCGGACAAAACAGCTCGCCCGATTCAATTCTAACTAACTTCTCTTGCGGAGAATCATTCTTGCCGCAACCGTCACAGTTTCCATTGTTTCCTGCAACAGCCTGAATTTCGATCGGAGCTGCTTGAGTTTTGAAATCAGCGTCTGCACTGGGCTCAGCTTCAAAGCCGTCTCTTTGTTCGGCTTCGGCTGCCGCTATGGTCTGGGCCCCATTTCTTACCTCAATTTCGACTTTTAACTTTTCTTCTGCCTCGGCCCTTGCCTGAGTCTGGGCTTTCAGTTTCCTTTCTGTCTCGGCTATTGCCTCAGCATAGAACCTCGCTCTCTCCTCGGCCTCAGATCTGGCTTGGCTTTCAGCTTCAACTCTGGCCTCGGCGTCAGCCCTGGCCTTGGCTTGAGCCTCAATCCTGGCCAGTAACTCTCCATAGGCCCTGGCCTTGGCTTCCAGTTCAATCCTCATTTCTTGCTCAGCTTTGGCTCTGGCCTGGGCTTCTGATTCGGCCCGCTCCTGGGCTTCAGCTTTGGCCTTTTCCTGGGCTTCCGCTCTCACTTCAGCTTTTGCCCTTTCTTGTGCTTCTGCTGCCGCCCTGGCCTCAGCCCTATTTCTTGCCTCAATTTCGGCTTTTAACTTTTCCTCTGCTTCTGCCCTTGCCTTGGCTTCGGCCTTTCTCTGCTCTTCGGCTTTGTCTATAGCCTTGAGATAGCCCTTCCTTTCAGCTTTTGCCTTCGCTTTGGCTGCCGCCCTCGCTTCAGCCTTGTTTATTTTCCCTGCCCTTGCGTCAGTTATTGCTTTCAGCTCGGCCTCAAAACCGGCCCTTTTTTCAGCTTCGGCTTTGGTCTCATCTTCGGCCCTGCGTCTTGCCTCAGTTTCAGCTTTTAACTTTTCCTCTGCTTCGGCTCTCGCCTGAGTTTGGTTTTTCAGTTTGCTTTCTATCTCGGCTATTGCCTCAGCATAGGACCTCGCTCTATCCTCCGCCTCAGATCTGGCTTGGCTTTCAACTCTGGTTCTCTCCTCGGATTCAGCCCTGGCCTTGGCTTCTGTTTCAGTCCTGACCAGTAACTCTCCGTAGGCCCTTGCCTTGGCTTCAAGTTCGGTTCTCGCTTCTTGCTCAGCTCTGGTTCTGGCCTGGGCTTCTGATTCGGCTCGCTCCTGGGCTTCAATTTTAGCCTTTTCCAGAGCTTCCACTCTGGCTTGGGCTTTTGCCCTTTCCTGTGCTTCCGCTGCTGCCCTGTCCACAGCCCCATTTCTTGCCTCAATTTCGGCTTTTAACTTTTCCTCTGCCTCGGCCCTTGCCTGAGTCTGGGCTTGAAGTTTCCTTTCTGTTTCGTCTCTTGCTTCAGCATAGGACCTCGCTTCCTCCTCGGCCTCAGTTCTGGCTTGTCTTTCAGCTTTGGCTCTGGCCTCGGCTTCAGCCCTGGCTTTGGCTTCTGCTTCAGTCCTGGCAAGTAACTCTCCATAGGCCCTTGCCTTGTCTTCAAATTCGGTTTTCGCTTCCTGCTCAGCCCTGGCTCTGGCCTGGGCTTCTGATTCGGCTCTACTTTCCGCTTCAGCTTTGGCTGTAGCCTGGGCTTCGGCTCTGGCTTGGGCTTTCACCTTTTCTTGTGCTTCGGCTGTAGCTTTTTCCTCCGCCTTTTGTCTTGCTTCTATTTCGGCTTCTAACTTTTCCTCTGCCTCTGCCCTTGCATGAATCTGGGCTTGAAGTTTTCTTTCTGTCTCGGCCTTTGCCTGAGTCTGGGCTTCCAGCTTCCTTTCGGTCTCGGCCTTTGCTTGGGCATAGGAGCTCGCTTTGTCCTGGGCTTCAGCTCTGGCTTGCCTTTCAGCTTCGGCTATGGCCTCGGCTTCGGCCCTGGTCTTGGATTCTGCTTGCGCCCTGGCCATTAACTCTCCACAGGCCCTTGCCTTTTCTTCAAGTTCGGTTTTCGCTTCTTGCTCAACTCTGGCTCTGGCCTGGGCTTCTATCCTTGCTCTATCTTCGGCTTCCGCTTTAGCCTTTGCTTGGGCTTCCGCTATAGCCTGGGCTTTTGCCCTTTCTTGTGTTTCGGCTGCTAACTTCTCCTCAGCTATGTGTCTTGCTTGCGTTTCGGCTTTTAACTTTTGCTCTGCCTCGGTCCTTGCCTGGGCTTCTGCCTTCAACTGCTCTTCGGTTTTGGCTTTGGCCTTGAGATGGCCCTGGCTTTCAGCTTTTTCCTTCGCTTTGGCTGCTGCTTTTTCTTCAGACTTGGCTATTCTCCTGGCTCTGGAATTAGTTACTTCTTTCAACTGGTCTTTTATTTCTGCTTTTTGTTTAGCTTCGAGTTCGGCCCGCTCTTCGGCCCTGAGTCTTGCTTGTGTTTCAGCTTTTAACTTTTCCTCTGTCTCGGCTCTTGCCTGAGTCTGGGCTTTTACTATGGCCTGGGCTTTTGCCCTTTCTTGTGCTTCGGTCGCTGTCTTCTCCTCTGCCCTTTGTCTTGCATCAATTTCGGCTTTTAGCTTTTCTTCCGCCTCGGCTCGGGCCTGCGTCTGGGCTTGCAGGTGCCTTTCTATATCAGCTATTTCCTGAGCATATGAGTTCACTTTCTCCTGGACCTGGGCTATGGCTTTTTCCTGGTCCCGGGCTATGGCCTGGACTTTCGACATTTCTTCGGCTTGCGCCTTTAGCTTCTGCTCTGCTTCGGTTAGTGCTTCAATGTATGACTTGGCTTTGGTCTCTGCTTCATTTCTGGACCTTGCTTCGATTTCTGCTTTTTCCTCGGCTCTTGCCGCAGCTTCCATGTAGGCCTTGGTTTTTTCTTCAGCCTTAAGTTTTGCTTCTCTTTCAGCCCTAACTGCTTCCTCCGCTTTGGCCCTAACTTTGGTTTCGGCCCTCAAGTTTTGTTCTACTTCGGCCAATGTGTCGACATAGGCTTTTCTTTCAGCTTTTACCTTGGCCTCGGTTTCAGCTTTCTCTCTGGCTTCGGCACGGATTCTTGCTTTGGCTTCAACCTTGGCCTTTCTTTTCGATTCTGCTTTTTCTCTTTTTTCAGCCTTTGCTTTTGCCTTTGCCTTATGCTTATTAAAACAAGGAATTAACATATGGTGAGGCCAATGTTTTTCTCCGCATATGTGACATGTTGGTACGAATTTCTCATCTTGGGACCCGTTCGTCTTTTCAGTCATTTCCGTCTTTTCAGTCATTTTCAAACCTCCTTGCTCATTATGCTTAACACTGTCACCACTATGTATCCATATTTGTCATTCCCGCCCCGCATCGTGTGCGGGATAAACTCCAGTGGGAATCCAGCTTTTTCGCTCTGGACCCCTGCTCCCCGCTTCCGCGGGGACAAGTTTACACCTGCGAAAGCAGGTGCAGGGGTGACATAGTCAGTTTTTGTTTTCCTCAACAGATACTAATTAGTGCCGGATACATAGCACAAAGCTTAGTACACAATTGCCGGATTGCCAAGTGAAAAAAACTTATCTTTGTTAGTTCTTATTCCAAAAAGACTTACATACAGCTCTATTTTTCTTTACACGCAGAAGGCCACAAGGTTTAAGTTTTGTATCGCGCATATGTAATCCTTTCTGTAGAAGTCTATTGTAAAACTTCCCTCACTGACAGGACCGATACAATTATATGATAAGTTTTTTTGAAAGAGGGAAGCGATTTCCCGAGGACTCGACCAGGAAATGAGCTTGTGAATCTCACTGTGTATTTCATTGGTCTGCAAATACGTCTTTCAAAGGTCATTAAAGTTTACGGGATCTGCACGAAACAATAGAGAATACTTGCGGTTATGAGCGTAATTTGCTAACTTATGGTGGTAAGGAGACGTACTGATGTTAATAAAGCGTACAAATGTGAAATCTCGGATAAAAAGATGTCTGGCAGTCGGCGTCGCCGCCTTGTTACTCGGAAGGAGCAGCACTGCGGACTCTGCGAGGCCGATCGCACTTGATGTCGGTCAGATCCATAAGGCTGCCACCAATGCTCAGAGCCTGTTTCTGGATGACGCCGGACGAATCCACGCTGTAGATACGTTCCTGAGGCTCGTACGTATCAAGGGCCCCAGCGGCCAAGAACAGCCGGTTCAGGAGGAGGTGCAGCATTTCTTGACCCGGGCAGGCGCGGTGGTAGTTCCTGCGAAGAGTAACGATCGTGAAGCCCCCTGCAACCTGATTATGGAGATTCCAGGTGCAGGCGCTCTGGCCAGTCGGCCGGGCATCCTCCTGAATGCGCACGTCGATACAATAGGGCGATCCACACCGGAGTTTTTGATGTTCGATAACGGCTCCGGGGATTTTTACCACCTGCACGAAAACGATTCCGAAAAGTCCTCTTCATTCGGCGGGGACGACCGGTCCGCTGTGGCCGTGATCGTGGAGGCCGTACGCCTGTTGCAGGTGAAGTACTGGGCTCGAGGTGCTGCGCACCGTCGGATTATGCTGGTGTTCACCGCTGAAGAAGAGCGCGGTTGCGCGGGCGCCAAGTATCTGATCAAACACGAGCCGGACTTGTTCGCCGACCTTGAGATAAGCTTGTCCATCGATGGGCCGCTCGATTTCAAGTCGGACTATCCGAACGATTCGTTCGTGGCGGTCGTCTCGGAGAGCGACTCCACAATTATGCCCTACAAACACGTGATTGAGTTGATGCAAAAATTCTGTGGGCGCACCGGTGCTCGGTTCGGCAGGACAAAAACCGGATTGGGCATGGGAGATTTTGCCCATTTTCCCGCTTCGGCCCGCGCCGGCTTGCACCTGCGCAGCCCGGTGCGAGGTTTTCACAGCAGAGAACGTGTTAATGTTCAGGATTTGCTCAACCACATTGATCTGCTCTGCTATCTCCTGTTGAATTGGGATCATTCCCTGCCGGTAAACATTTCGCAATGATTAAACTTGTAAGAGAAAGGCGGTCTATCGGAGCTGAGAGTTTTCAGTCAAGCAGCAGTTTTACTGCAAAGGAGAGGTTAGCGTGAAAATCAAAGATGAGATTACCAAGGAATTCTTAGACAACATCCTGGCAAGTATGCACGGAGGACTCTTTACTATAGACAAAGACGCCAGAATCACCTCTTTCAATCGTGCTGCCGAGAAAATAACCGGCTTCAAAAAAGAGGAGGTATTGAATAAAAAGTGCTACACTGTCCTCAGGAGTAATCTCTGCAAAGATAAATGTCGTCTAAAAAGGACATTGGAAACCGGTGAATCAATGTTTAACTTTGAGGCGATTATTCTGAACAAATCAGGAAAGGAAATTCCTGTAAACGTGACAACTTCAGCATTGCGGACTAACAATAATAAGATAATTGGCGCTTTAGAAATCTTCAGAGATTTAACCGAACGCAAGCTGTTATGGGACAAGCTTCGAGAGGAAAGAGACAAGGCACAACAGTATCTTAGTGTAGCACGAGTTATGATAGTGGCTCTCAATAGCGAGGGAAGAGTGACCCTCATCAACAAAATGGGCTGCGAAGTCCTGGACTACAAAGAAGAAGAAATTATTGGTAAAAACTGGTTTGATTTCTGCATCCCGGCCAAGACCAGGCATAAAGTGAGAGAAGTCTTCCTGAAATTGATGGCTGGAGAAACCGAAATCGCTGAATATTATGAAAATCCTATCTCAATCAGAAGTGGGGATGAAAGGATCATCGCCTGGCACAGCACTATAGTCAGAGACAAAGCGGGCCGTATCATTGGCACTCTCAGCTCGGGAGAAGACATCACCGAGCGTAAACGAACAGAGGCAGAGTTGCTCAGATCAGAAAAGCTGGCCTCCGTAGGCCAATTAGCCGCCGGGGTTGCTCATGAAGTCAACAATCCATTAGCCGGCATTTTGGTTTACATTAAGCTTCTTCTCAAGAAGTACGAGCAAAATAAACTGCAGACCGAACAGACCGAAGAACAGCTCAAGAAGATTGCACGAGAAACGGAAAGGTGTTCCCGCATAATCAAGAACCTTCTCGACTTCTCACGTCAAACAGAGGTGGCCCTTAGACCCATCGACATAAACAAAGTGATAGAAGCAACGTTTTCTATAGTCGGCCATCAAATCAGCCTTAAGAATATAAGGCTTGAGAAGAAATTAACGAGGTACCTTCCTCTTATTCAGGGGGACTTTGACCAAATCCAGCAGGCACTGATGAATATCGTGCTCAACGCTGCTCAGGCAATGCCCAATGGCGGTGACTTGGTGGTAACGACGTCAGTTGCCAAAAGGGTCAAAATCGGTGACTCAATCAAAGATGCTATTAGAATTGACATCAGTGATACCGGGGTTGGCATTCCGAAAGAGAATTTGAAGAAGCTTTTCACTCCATTTTTCACTACCAAGGAAACGGGCAAAGGTGTAGGTCTTGGACTGTCCGTTGTTCACGGGATCATCGAACGACACCACGGCAAAATAGAAATAGAGAGTAATCCAGGCGCCGGCACAACATTTTCGATATATCTGGGGATCAAAGATAATGAAAAAGACTAAATTGCTCATTGTGGACGATGAGGACATAGTGAGGGAATCCCTTTCCGACTGGTTGAGCACCATCGGTTACAAAGTGCTGACTGCCAAATGTGGAGAGGAAGCACTCCGGATAATCAAGCAGAAGAAGGTCAAGATTATGATTGCCGACCTGATTATGCCGGGCATGAACGGTATTGAGCTGATGAGGAAGGCAAGAACCATAATCCCTACGATATCAACGGTCATTATTACAGCTCACGGCACAATTCAAACAGCAATTGCCGCCATAAGAGAAGGCGCTTACGACTATATCGAAAAACCGTTTTGCCCGGAAAAGGTCGAGCTCCTCATAAGAAATTTGGTGGAACATCACAATCTGCTCGAGGAAAACATCACACTGCGCCGGAAGATTGAGGACAGAGACAGTTTCGAGGGTATTATTGCCAAAAGCCCCAGGATGATAAAGATATTCGAGCTTATTAAAACGGTAGCCCCAACGAGTGCTACAGTACTGATTACTGGAGACAGCGGTACGGGGAAGGAAATCGTCGCCCGGGCTATTCATCGCCAAAGTCAACGTCGCAACAAACCATTCATAGTAACAAGCTGCGCTGCCCTGCCGGAGACCCTGCTGGAGAGTGAGCTTTTCGGTTATGAGAAAGGCTCCTTTACGGGCGCCGTGGAAAGAAGAAAAGGCAAGTTTGAAGCTGCCGACAAAGGGACTCTATTCCTTGATGAAATAGGCGAGATAGACGCCAATACACAGGTCCACCTGCTCAGAGCGCTCGAAGAGAAGAAGATTACCAGAGTTGGCGGTAACGAAGAGACCGAAGTCGATGTACGCATCATTGCCGCTACAAATAGAAACCTTAGGACTATAACAGAACAGGGGAAATTCAGAGAAGACCTGTATTATCGATTAAATGTAGTGACTATCGACTTGCCCGGGCTTAGATATAGGCGGGAGGATATCCTGCCGCTGGCTGAGCATTTTCTGAAGAAGTATGCCAAAGAGAACAACAAACCTGCCAAAAGCTTCTCTCCAGAGGCAGTGGAGTTCATGCTGAATTACCACTGGCGTGGCAATGTCAGAGAGCTCGAAAACGTGGTCGAGCGTGGTGTTATTCTGGCTAAGGATAAGTTTATCACTCTGGCCGAATTTCCACAGGAGCTGACTCGCCCAGGTCCGGTGGAAGGAAGAACCCTCGAAGCTCTGGAGAGAAACCAAATTCTAAAAGTGCTTGAGGAAATGGGCGGCAACATTGCGAGGACTGCGAATATACTTGGTATTCACCGTATGACACTCTACAACAAGCTGAAGAAATATAATATAGCTGTCAATACATTAGACACCTAATGTCGCAATTATTAGCACTTCCATAATTTTTAACAGTTACACAGAAATTTTTTTATCTATTATAAGCCATTTAATATCCTGCCTTTAGCACAATTTATAGAACAACCTGAGATTAATGCCGTTTTTGGCACAGCTCTTGTAATATAGAAGATTGCGTAGTTTATTAATTCTCACAGGATTGCCTGGCGTTGTGCGGATAAATCTTGTGCAAATGAGGACAAAAATAAAGAGCTGGAGGTTTTGAACAATGAAAAAGGAATCGATTCTGGTAGTAGAAGATGAAGATATCATGCGGGAATCATTGGTTGATTGGTTTTCAAACGAGGACCATAAGATTGATGCCGCAAGTGACGCCGATAAGGGGCTGAAAGATTTCAATCTGGAAGACTACGATGTTATGATAGTCGACCTGAAGCTGCCGGGCCGTGATGGGCTTTCACTGCTGAGCGAGGTCAGGGTGAAGAATCCCAAAACAAAAGTCATAATCATTACTGCTTACCCCTCAGTTGATACTGCGGTGGAGGCAATGCGTAGAGGCGCCGTTGACTACCTGGCTAAACCTTTTGAGCTGGAGCGGCTTGAGACTTCGATAAGAATGGCTCGCGATGTTCAACTGGTCGCGGCTCCGCCGGTTGAAATGCCAGTGCCTGTTGAGGCGCCCCCAGCTGAAGAAAAGGAAGTTTCACCCTGCATCTGGTATCAGGCGGAAATAATCAAGAAACGCATGTGTCCTTTTGGATACCAGTGTAGCTCCGGATGCGTCTTTCACGCAGGTATGATGAAGAAAGAAAAGTACCGCAATGACCCAAGGATTAAACCTTTCCTCGAAAAAGTCAATGCTCTCGTAGGGAAGAATCAGTGCCGGTACACATTGAGTGGAGATATCTCTTTTCGTATCTGTCCGAACATATACCACTGTGAGCAGTGTGAGTTTCACCAGATATCCCAGGATGATGCAAGCCGTCAACTTGCCATCAAGGCTTCTCGCTGGAAAAGCAAAATGCAAGACATATCTTAACCTCCAAAACGAGCGTGTGTCTCTACTTCTAAATGATATGACTGGGCGATACAGGACTTGAACCTGTGACCTCCTGCGTGTAAAGCAGGCGCTCTAGCCAGCTGAGCTAATCGCCCCAAAATTCATTATAAAAGTACACATCTTTATCTCTTGCGTCAAGATTGTTTATATTTTATATTCTCGGCAGGTGAAGGTTTATACATGAGATATTTTTTTATGACCAGCCGCGACGGCAATATAATTTTGAGGTGTTTTTATGACATTACTTGAAGTTATTCGTAAAAGATATTCCTGCCGGGCATATCAGGAAAGACCCATAGAGCAGGAAAAGCTGGACATTCTTTTTGAGGCGGCTCGGCTGGCGCCTTCGGCCAGGAATGAGCAGGATTGGCGTTTTGTCGTGGTAACCGACAAAGAAACCAAGCATCAGGTTGCCCAGACCATTAACAGGCCAAAGGTTTTCGAGAAAGCAGGCATTATCATAGCCGCCTGCAGCAACAGCGATTATGTGATGCGATGCGGCCAGGCCATTGGGCCTATTGACATAGCTATCGCACTTGAACATATCGCCTTACAGGCAGCGGAGTTAGGCTTGGCGACATGCTGGATTGGCTCGTTCTATCCGGAAAAAGTCAGAACGATATTGGGCATTCCTGACGATATAGCAATAATAGAGCTGATGACTGTTGGTTATCCGGCTGACAGCCCGAAACAGCCGATCCGCGAGCCGATAGAAAAGATAGTCTGCTATGAGAAATGGCAGTTCTGAGTTTTTGGTGTGAAGCGGCTTGAAAACAAATTGATTTTAGGAATCGATTCTGTAAAATAGTTCAAAGAGATTAATCTCGGGGACGTAGTGTAACGGGAGCACGCCGCGGTCGCATCGCGGAAATGAGGGTTCGATTCCCTTCGTCTCCATTTTTTCTCATTTCAAGCATAGCCAAATACGGAGTCGAGACACGAAGTGGTGGTAACAAAATCTGTTACACTGTTTCTTCTTCTTGATTCTTTTCAGCATCTCGTATGTCGCTTGCGTTACGAAGAATTTACGTCTAAAATGAAACGGAGAATATAGAGACCAAAGACGGATAGTGATTTGTAGAAGGTGATAAAGTAGATGCGCAAGCAAGCCGTATATCTTGCCCGCCGTGGCTCGCTTGGCGGAGCCAAGTCGCGACAGGTTATGGGCATCAGCATAGTAGCTGTTGTCGTGGTCGTACTAATCGTTCTCTACCTGCCCGGACCTCGGATAGAAAATATATTAGCACTTTATCGGGATGACACCGAATATAATGCCTTAAAAATTCGCTACCCGCTTAACGAAACGCTTTTTCCGCCTGAAATCGTCCCCCCTACCTTTCATTGGGAAGATGCTAATTCCACATCTGACAGATGGCTTGTTACCATCAGCTTCCAGGATGACCAGGGCCGTATGAATCCCGTTAGAAATTCCAAAAGGGGTGAGAATGCCGGCCAAAAAGCGAAAATTTCTAACGGGATGAATTTCCTCGTCCGGGAAACACAGTGGACACCTGAGCCGACCCAATGGGAGCTTATAAAAAAGCGCTCTCTGGAAAAGCAGGCGTTGGTCACCATCCTGGGCGTCAACCGTTGGGGCCGGGGGAGAATCCTCTCGGCAGGCAGAATCTCAATCAAAACATCCAAAGACCCGGTTGGAGCGCCCTTGTTTTACCGGGAAGTGAACCTGCCCTTTATTGATGCCGTCAAGGATCCCTCGCATATCCGATGGCGTTTTGGTGCCATCTCTTCACCGAAGCAGCCCCCTATTGTCCTGGAGAAACTGCCGGTCTGCGGGAACTGTCACTCGTTTTCAGAGGACGGGGATATCCTCGCAATGGATGTGGATTATGCCAACAATAAAGGTTCATACGTTATTACACAAGTCGCCGAACAAATGCTCCTTGCCACCAGTGACATTATTACGTGGAGTGACTACGGGAAGGAAGATGGCCAACAGACCTTCGGCCTGCTCTCACAGGTCTCTCCGGACGGCAACTTTGTCCTCAGCACAGTCAAGGATGAGTCTGTCTTTGTTCCGAAACCGGAGCTGGCCTTCTCACAGCTCTTTTTCCCCATCAAGGGCATTCTGGTCATTTATAACAGGCAAATGCGTACCTTCCAGTCATTACCCGGGGCAGATGACCCACAATATGTTCAGAGCAATCCGACCTGGAGTCCCGATGGCAAATATATCGTTTTTGCCAGGACCGAGGCATACAAGCTCAAGAACATTAGCGGCCCGCGCACAGTGCTTCTGAGCCCGGAACAATGCAAGGAATTCCTTGAAGACGGAAAGCCATTTTTGTTCGACTTATACCGGATTCCATTCAACGAAGGGAAAGGCGGCAAGCCTGAGCCAATTGAGGGGGCCTCCAACAACGGCATGAGCAACTTCTTCGCAAAATACTCACCCGATGGCAAATGGATTGTCTTCTGTAAAGCCAAAAGTTATATGCTCCTTCAGCCTGATAGCGAGCTTTATATCATACCGGCTAAAGGCGGCAAAGCCAGAAGACTCCAGTGCAATACAAGCAGGATGAACTCCTGGCATAGCTGGTCGCCAAACGGCAAGTGGCTGGTATTTTCTTCAAAAGTAAATTCGGCTTATACACAGCTTTTTCTCACCCACATCGACGAGCAGGGACGCAGCACACCTCCTGTCTTATTGGAACACTTTACCGCACCGGACCGGGCCGCCAACATACCGGAGTTTGTCAATATCAGACCCACCGCGATTAAAAATATCCGAGAACAATTTATTGATGATATCTCTTATCTGAGAGCTGCAGACGAATTCCTTAAAGCCGATGATTTTGCCGGCGCAGAGCGGCAATGCAGAAAGGCGCTGGAGCTGAACCCGAAGAATGCGACAGTGCACTCCACTCTCGGCGTGGCATTGGCTCGTCAGGGAAAGCTTGATGAGGCTATCAGGCATTTCACAGAAGCGGTACGCCTTAACCCAAGCGACATCGATGCACACTACAGCCTCGGCCAGGCGATGGCTCGCCTGGGAAAGTCTGATGACGCAATCAGGCATTTCTCAGCGGTTCTGCGACTTAAACCGGACCACGCCAAAGCACGGGGCTACCTGGGCTCCATCATGTTTGCCGGAGGAATGCTCAAGGAGGCTGCGGTCCATTTGTCAGAGGCGGTCCGCCTTGATCCCAACTACGCCGACGCACACTACAACATCAGCCAGGTCATGTTTCGCCAGGGAAAATTCGATGAGGCAATCGGGCATTTGTCGCAAGTTATCCGGCTCAAACCGGATGACGCCCAGGCCCACTACAAACTTGCTTTGGTACTGGCTCAACAGGGACAGACCGACCAGGCCATTCCGCATTACTCCAAAGCTGTTTCTCTTAAGCCGGACGTTGATACATCGCCTCTGCTGCACCACCTCCTGGCAACTCACTACGCCGAAGCCCGCCGGTTCGCAGAAGCGGTTTTATTCGAAGAAAAAGCACTCGAGCTCGCTCGCGCCGCAGGATACCAAAAGCTCGTGCAGGAATTCAACAAAAGACTCGATATCTACAAACAGCTAAGCGGGTCTTTGAAGAAAAGAGAAAACAAGTAACAATAATTTACACAGCAGTAGCTTTCTTGGGAAAAGACTTGGATTTAAGGTTGTTAAAAAGGCATTCAGGCATTTATAACTCGACATTTTTTCCTTGACGGGGCAGTAGCTAATTTGTTATATGTATATTTGGAAAGGTCTATACCATAAGAGGTGGTTTTTTATATATTTTTTTAGCCTTTGGGCAGGCGAAATTTCTATAATTTTTTGTAAAAAAGGAAGGAGGTAGTCTCAAGTAGTAAAAAATCTTCGATTTGCAATTTTGCGATTTTCATCTCTCCGTATCAAATCGTCAATTGGCAATCGAAGACCACGAGTGTTTTGGTGTGTGGCCAAAGCATAAATAGTTATTTTTAACTTTTTTTGAACCCCGCCAGTCGAAGACGGGACGGGGTGAAGGAGGATTATTATGTATAAAAGACTAATCTGTTTGATTTCCTTTGTTTTGGTGCTGAGTGTAGCGGGCAATGCCTCAGCCGATCTGGTGGCGCACTGGCCCCTTGATGAGGGTTCCGGCACGACCGCTATTGACTTGTCCGGCAACGGACACGATGGCACCATCGGTGGTACGGCAAATTGGGTGCCTGGACAGACAGGTCTTGCCCTGGACTTTGACGGCTCATCCACCTACATTGACATGGATGACCGAGTCGTGGAAGGAACCTGGTCGTTAGCCATGTGGCTTAAGCCCCGAGACATACCATATACGTCCGCAGACCAAGATTACTATGCAGTGATGCATACCGACGCCTGGTCTACTGGTGCTATGCACCTCCATTTAAGGCAGAATACCAGTCTATTAAACGCTGATTTCAACAGTGGGCCGGATGTAACTTCAACTACTGTTTTACAGGAAAACGAATGGTACCATGCTGTGGTGACGGTTACTGATGAGGGGGACATTGCCTCACGGCTTTACCTTAATGGCGTGTTGGAAGCCGAAGGAACGGGCGGAAGCGGTGGAGACTTTTTGGGCCCCCTTAACTTCGGTTCCTGGAACAACAGTGGTCGGAATTATCACGGCCTGATGGACGACATCCGTATTTACGACCATGTTCTCTCAGAAATCGAGATTATGGGCGCTATGGCTGGTGAAATATGGCCTTATGCCTGGGGACCCGAGCCGGCTGATGGCGCCATACATGCTGATACTTGGGTGAACATTTCCTGGAAGCCGGGAGGCTTTGCTGTCTCACACGATGTCTACTTAGGCGAAAATTTCGACGATGTGGACGCTGGCGCCGAAGCCGCCTTCCAAGGCAACCAGGCCGCAACGTTTCTTGTTGCAGGCTTCCCCGGATTTCCTTATCCGGATGGCCTTGTTCCCGGCACGACTTACTACTGGCGGATTGACGAGGTTAATGACACCGAGCCGAACAGTCCGTGGAAAGGCGATATCTGGAGCTTTATGATTCCACCTAAGACCGCCTATGCACCCGACCCGGCTGATGCTGCCGAGCAGGTAGACCTGGATGCAAACCTTAAATGGGTGGGAGGTTTCGGTGCGAAATTACACACCGTTTACTTTGGCGATAATTTTGACGATGTGAACAACGCCGCTGGTGGACTTCCTCAGGGAGCTACGAACTATAACCCCGGCACACTTAAATTGGCTAAGACTTACTACTGGCGGGTCGATGAGTTTGATGCCATTGAGACATACAAAGGCCACGTCTGGAGCTTTACTACCGAGGGCGCTGTCGGGGACCCGAACCCGGCTAATGGCGCTGTGGATGTAAAGCAAACGCAGATTATTACCTGGTCGCCGAGTGTCTTTGCTGCTTCGCACGAGTTATACTTTGGCACTGATAAAGATGCAGTGAAAAATGCCGATACCGGTTCACCAGAGTATAAAGGCACCAGGGACCTTGGTGCTGAGACCTATGACCCCGGAATGCTTGCGTGGGATACCACCTACTACTGGCGTATTGACGAGGTCAATAACGCCAATCCCGACAGTCCGTGGCCGG
>JBGVTO010000180.1:0-10573 GCA_041862635.1 Phycisphaerae bacterium
CAACACTGACCAAAAGCGACAGATGTCTTCGATTACGTAAGCAGATGGTTGGAAAGAACGGGAGCTTTTTTTTAACTTACAAAGGCGCCAAAGAAAAAAGTAACCTCAAAAAGAAACAGGAGATAGAGCTCGAAATCAAGGACGCCGATTCAGTCCGCAAGCTGCTTTCGGCGTTAGGGTACGAACAGGTTTTGGCTATCGAAAAAAAACGTCGCCTTTGGCAGCTTGGTGATTGCGAAGTTGCTCTGGACCAGCTGCCGTTGTTAGGTGATTTTGTGGAAATCGAAGGACCCGACGAAGAAAAAATAGCCAACGCTCAAGATAAATTAGGGCTGTCCGATTTGTCGCATATAACAGAAAGTTACGCATCGTTAGTAGCAAAGAAGCAAATAATCAATAGTAAATAAAAAATAGTAAATCAGAAAAATGAAACCGGATGATGGTTACATTGCTTCTATCGTAAATCCCAAGTCCGGCGCCACCGGCAGTAAATTGACCGGACGCCGATTTGAGCAATACCTCGTCGAAAGGGGATTCGAGGTCAGAGTTAGTCTGACAACTTCTTTGGAAAATGCCTGCGAACTGGCCACCGATGCAGCGATTGATTACGACTGTGCAATGGTCGTCGTTGTCGGCGGTGACGGTACCGTCAGAGAGGTCGCGCACGGCCTGGAAGGCAGTGACAAGCATTTGCTGATAGTACCCCACGGAACGGAAAATCTGCTGGCAAATGAATTAGGTTTTGATGAAAAACTAAAAACAATAATAAGAACATTTGAAGCAGAATACATTCGGCCTCTGGACTTAGGAAGCGCAAATGGGAAATGTTTTACTTCTATAGCCGGTTTTGGTTTTGATGGCGAAGTGGTCAAACGGGTCAGTGAGCAGCGAGCCGGACATATAGACCACTTCGATTACTTCTGGCCGATATGGCGAACGTTCTGGAACTACAAATTTGACCCTATGAAAGTAGAGGTTGACGGAGAAGAGATTTTCGACGGCCGGGGTTTGGTTTTTGTCGGAAACATTTCAAGATATGCTGTGGGCCTTCAGGTATTGCACTATGCCGATTTCGGCGACGGTTTGCTGGACGTGTGCGTTTATAAATGTGCCTCTCAGCTTCACCTGGCCAAGCACTCAGTGATGACTGTCCTAAAACACCATGCCGATACCAGAGATGTTATTTATCGGCAGGGCAAAAACATTCTTGTAAGCTCCGACACTGGTTCAATAATGACTGAAATTGACGGCGACCCCGGACCGGCCTTGCCCGTACAAATCAAGGTGATACCACAGGCTGTCAATTGTATAGTGCCCGAAGGCGCCAAACCGGCAGGCATAAGAACAAGAATTATCAGAGCAATAGGATAATTTAAAGTGCCTGAACTATGGATACCAGGAGAGCAGGAAATCAGAATGTAGGTTACCAGCGTATCAGGATATCAGGAAAAATGAGCTTGATGTCCACTGCCTGTTAACCTGATACGCTGATATCCTGAATTTTCTTGCTCACTTTAGGCACTATATCGCAATGTATAAGTAAAATGAATTTCAGAATCGGTGACATTGAAATTGGTTTAGATATGCCCTTATTCGCAATGGCAGGACCTTGCGTTATTGAAAGCGAAAACTGCTGTCTGGATATTGCGAATAGACTTGCCGATATTGGTGCAAAGACGAAAGTTGGAATAATTTTCAAAGCCAGTTTCGACAAGGCAAATCGCTCCAGCATACATAGCTTTCGTGGGCCGGGCATTGAGAAGGGTTTGGAGATTCTCGAAGCAGTTCGTCGCCAGACCAATCTGCCTGTTATGACCGATGTCCACGAGCCGGCTCAGGCCGCTGTGGCCGGTGAGATTGTGGATTGTCTCCAGGTGCCTGCTTTTCTATGCAGACAAACTGATTTGCTTTGTGCCTGTGCACGAACAGGCAAACCGGTAAATGTAAAGAAAGGCCAATTCCTTTCTCCCGCTGAGATGAAAAATGTGGTCGAGAAGATTCGCTCCTGTGACAACGAAAAAATAACACTTACAGAACGGGGCACATTTTTCGGCTACAATCGATTGGTCAATGATGTGACAGCTATTGAGCAGATGAAGAAGCTGGGTCATCCGGTTGTATTCGATGCCACACATAGCACCCAGCAGCCCGGGGGACTCGGCAATACCAGCGCAGGCCGACGGGAAATGGCCCCCATACTTGCCAAAGCGGCAATCGCAGCCGGTGCGAATGGCCTTTTTATCGAAGTCCATACCAAGCCGGAAAAGTCAAAATCAGATGCCGCCTGCATTATGCCGATAGACTGGCTCGAAGATTTGCTGAAAACCTGCAAAGAAATATTTGAGGTCATACGCGGGTAAAAAAGTGGCTGGTGAGAAAAAATATTTCTATGGGCCGGTGCCTTCGCGAAGGCTGGGACGAAGTTACGGCGTTGATATCGTGCCGTTTAAGGTCTGTACGCTGGACTGTGTCTATTGCCAGCTTGGCAAAACCACCGACAGGACCATAGAGCGAAAGGACTATGGACCCATCGAGCCTATCCTGGCCGAGCTGAGAGAGACTCTGGCCGAAGGCCTGGAAGCTGATTTTATTACTATCGCAGGTTCCGGTGAGCCAACGTTGAATTTACGGCTCGGCGAGCTTATAGACGGCATAAAAAAAATTACCGAGATTCCCGTGGCTATATTAACCAACGGCACACTGCTGTACAAAGAAGACGTAAGGGCAGATTGCGCAAAGGCTGATGTAGTGATGCCCTCATTGGACGCCGGTGATGAACAGACTTTCCAGAGAATAAATCAGCCCCACAACGATATTAGTATCGAAAACCTGATTTCGGGATTATGCACATTCAGAGAAGAATTTGCCGGCTGGATATGGCTTGAAGTGTTTTTTGTCGAGGGTCTAAATACCAATGCCGAGCAAATCGCCAAAATCAGAGATGCTATAGGACTCATTCGTCCCGACAAAGTCCAGCTTAATACAGCCGTGCGACCTACGGCCGAGACCGACATCAAGAGACTGAATGCCGAAAAGCTGCAGGCTATAGCTGCACGCCTGGGCCCGAAGTGTGAGGTCGTAGCTGATTTCTCACTGAGCCACCACGGCAGGGGCCTCGAAAATAAAGCCGAACAGGTATTATCAATACTGAAACGCAGGCCCTGCTCGCTAAATGACATATGCTCCGGCCTGGGCATTGGCCATAATGAAGCGTTGAAATATGTCACCGACCTTCAACACGAGGGGATTATTCGCTCTGAGAAAAAAGACGGAAGAATCTTCTTCAAGGTCAATTAAGAGCAAAACCCTCCACTTCCCAGCGGTCAGACAATACAAAAAATATATCTAAATTTACCCTCAATCTGGCAATATTCACATTCATTTTTGTAAAGCTAAAGGTCTTATTGGCCGATAAAAGCGTTGTGGCGTTTTTCAGAGAGTCGATTTTATCAGATTTGTTGAAGAAAATTAAAGTTTGGGCTTTAGTAAGCTGCTTTTAGGCCGATAACAAGCGTAGGTGTTTATAGCAATACTTAACGGACTATATTTGTCAACCGATTTTGCCTAAAGTTAGAGACGCCTGTAATGATGAAAAAAATGAAGCGACAACTGATTTTGAACAAGGGGATAGAGAAGTTTATATTTCGTTACGAGAACGGCGCCGAAGACGAGCTTTTGGATGCTCTGATTGAGCAGGCAAAAGATAAGCAGACAGATTTCGATTGGTTTGATGCAGCTGTGCTGAGTTTCAAGCTGACGCAGTCGCTAATTGGCCAGGCAGACGAGCTCTTAGGCGAAGGCGAAAATACAGATGCCCAAATTCATACGAACTAATCCGGAAGGAATTTGTCAAGATAGAAATGAACACAATTGTGATTTTAGAAAGTTAAGAAAACCCCCGAAAAGATTAAACAGATAGGCAGATTATGGAAGAAAGTACAACAGTCCAAAAGTTTTTAGATTACCTGAGATTTGAAAGGCGTTTCTCCGAGCACACAGCCAAATGTTATAGCGCCGACCTGACCCAGTTTGGTGAGTTTCTGATTGGTTCTTCTGACGGCGGCCCGCCGCATGCCGAGCTGGTTTCACCGGCTCAGCAGCACGAAAGTTTGGCTACGGCTGTGGCAACACACGTTAATCTGAAAGTTGACCAGTTACTTCTTTCAGCAGGGACAGATGTTGTCAGAGCTTATCTTGCTTTTCTAAATGAGAAGCAGTATTCCAAAGCGACCATAGCCCGCAAACTGGCTACGCTGCGGAGCTTTTACAAGTTCCTCGTTAAAAGAAACCAGGTCACCTCCAATCCGGTCGTAGCTGTCAGAACTCCAAAACAGGACAAGAAGCTGCCGCGATTTCTTGAGTATGAAGAAGTAAAGAAATTACTCGATACGCCACCACAGGATAACTGGCTCGGTGCCAGAGACAGAGCCATTCTGGAGACGCTTTACAGCACCGGGATAAGAGTCAGCGAGCTTGTAGCGCTAAATATGGATGATATAGACTTCCTTGGCGAGATCGTTCATGTCAGAGGCAAAGGCAAAAAGGAAAGAATCGCACCTATCGGCTCATCCGCCTTGCAGGTCATTCAGCATTATATGGAGTTCAGGAATAAACGGGCACAAAATAACGGTAATTTTGATACCAGAGTTTTATTCGTCAATAAACACGGCAAACGGCTCAGCACCCGCAGCGTCCGTCGTAAGATGGACAAATATCTTAAAATGGCAGGACTGGACCCGGCCATCAGTCCACATACCCTGCGTCACAGTTTTGCAACGCATATGTTAAACAATGGTGCGGACTTAAGAAGTGTTCAGGAGCTGCTCGGCCATCAGTCGCTATCAACGACACAGGTTTACACGCATCTTACGACTACAAAGCTCAAAGACGTCTATGAAAACGCTCATCCACGAAGTGGTGACAACGGCGAGCACCAGGAAACTAATGGCTTCTGAGCTTTGTGTTATTAACAGAACCAAAGGCCAAACAATAAAATTTGTTTGAGGTTGTTCTTACCGGCGAGTAAAAAGGCCGCTTTTCAAAGCGGCCTTTTTTTTACAGATCCCTTAACATTTAAAGAAGGGGCCTATACCGAATCATTCGATATAAGCCCCGAATTGATGTTAATCCGTTTGGCTATCGTCTGTCACCGTAAACGTTCAAATGTCCCTTATGGCTTCCGGTGCTTCTGGTTATGGAGCCGGCCGGTACAGCCGAATATCATCGATGTACATTGTACCGGAACCACCGGCTGCCGGATTCTTCTTGTTACCAAGACCAATAGCAATCGTATTAACATTGGCCAGGTTCACGCCCTGGTCGGCAAATGCCTGCAGGTCGATATTCCATTGAGTCCAGGTTTCTACCTGTGCGGCAGCAGAATCATCATTAGTAACTATCGCATTGCCGTTGAGAGCAACATATAAAGTCTCAGCAGCATTATCCGAATTGCCTCTGAACCAAATCGTTAGTACTCCAACACCTTCCCTGGTCCAGTCTCGTAAGGAGCTCAACGTCTTCACCACCTCTGAATACTTGAGCTTGGCCTGCTGGTTGTTGTCGTAGTAGACAGGCATCGCCTGGCTGCCGCCATGAACGATAGTCTCCTCAGTATAAGAATAGGTGGTTTCGTCGCCTACGGCCGAGCCGGTCCCGTTGCCGGCAGAGTAGGGTGGAGTACCCGGAATACCGTAGCCAAGACCATCTTCCCAGGCGTACCATATCTGGTTTTCGCCGGTGTCGTAGTCCTCAAAATCGTCAATGATAAGATAATCGGCTACTGAAAAGCTCCAGATTCCACCTGTGCTGATAGTACCATCAGTATTATACTCATCGATTCGCCAGTAGTAAGGCCCGCCGCCCCATTCAAGAGCTTCGGGGATACTGTAACCGATAGCACCCTGTCTGCCTCGATATATACCGGTCGTATCGGATGCATCGGCTTTATCCACAGCGGTTTTATCAGCGCCAAAGTAAACATCGTGCTCAGATGCTTTATCTCCCGCCGACCAGCTAATGGGCTGCTTGGCTTCGTCGATATCCACTGTTGAGTTATTATCCGGGCTCGGATTCCAAGCAACTAACGGGTCGCCTCTCATAAGCTCCTTAACCTCATCCGCTGTCAGCGCCACATCATAGAAGCGGGCATCGTCCACCATGCCGACATAAAGGTCGCTTGGGTTGGGAGGATCCCATTCCTGGCCTATTGACCACCGTGTTTCATTGGTTATATCGATGATAGTTGTAATCTGGCCTACCTGAACTCCATCGGTGTATACATATATTCTTGAGCCCTCCATGACGAGCGTTATCATATGCCACTGGTCGTCATTGATAGCAGGGGGAAAATCTACATCGGGACCATCATCCACCCACACATTCCCATTGTCGATGCCAAACTGAAGAACGTGACTGCTACCAGTATTAGATGCAAACACGTTTCCCTCCCCCGTTTGCGTGGTTTTGATCCATGCACTAAGCGTAATATCGTTGCTTGTTATGTCATCAACTACACCATCAATCGAAACATAATCGGACCCGCGCAAATCCAGCGCGCCGCCTATAATCCCGTCCACCCAGTTCTGGCCACCTCCCAGCTTGCCATCATTGCCGTGACCAGAAAAATCGATGGCAGTATTGCCGCTACCTTCGTCAAACTTCCACCAGCCGATAAGATTGGGATCAGTAATGGCTATAATAGGCTTTGTGCTGAAACTCCAGACATCGCCTTTATGCGTTGCGACGACATCGAACTCATCAACCCGCCAGTAGTAAGTCTTATCCATTTCGAGGGTGCCGGGAGTATAGGTTGTAACTGCCTGGGGCAAACCACCGGTGGCATTGTGCACATCGTCAAAATTATCGCCGAAATAAACAGTGTGCAATTTCGCACCGTAACCTGCCGTCCAGCTAAGCTCCACATCCGGGTCAACATACTTGCCGCCATCAGGCGGATCAGGATTGTAGGCCTTCTTGGGAGTAACCATAAAGCTCCAGACATCGCCTGTGTGTTTCGTAGTGCCGTCGGCCTCAACCTCATCAATCCTCCAGTAGTAAGTTGTGCCCGGAACAAGACCATCCGGATAAGGAAATCCTGGAAAGCCGGCAACATAAAACGTTACAGCCTGGTTGCCTCGGGACGTATCGCCAGTACCGTCAGCTACATCGTTATAATTTTCGCCGAAGTACACATCGTGTGAGGCCGCAGTATCTCCCGCCGACCAGTTAAGGCTCACCCATGTATCCTCAAGTATCGCACCATCGGCCGGCTCGGGATTCTCGGCATTCACGAATACTGGTTCGATGCCGTTAAACAAATCCAATACAAGGTCTGCCGGCAGAGGCCGGTCATAGATGCGGACGTCGTCCACAGTGCCAGTTAAAAAGCCGCTTGGATCATTAGCTCCATCCCATTCCTGTCCTATTGACCACAGGTCATCGGGGCTAAAATTGTAAATGGCCGTGTCTGAATTTTCCAGAACTCCATCGACATACACATATCCGGTCATCCTGCTCCTGACGAACGTCAGCAAATGCCACTGGCCGTCAGTGACCGTCGTGGTGGACAAGGCATGTTCGGTGTCTGTATCGAAAGCGGCCATGGTATTATCAATACAAAACCTGATTACGTTGCCGGCACCTGCAGTATTACAAGAAAACCAATCCGTATCACTGCCGGAGGTTGTTTTGAGCCATGCGCTAAGAGTAATCTCGTTGCTCGTTATGTCATCTGCTACGCCGTCTATTATAACAAAATCGTCGCCGTCGAGGTCCAGGGCGTTGGAGCCAATTTTACCGGCTACGAATGTCGGATTGCCTTCAGCATTGCCATGGTTACCCAAACCGGAAGAGTCCAGCAAGTCGCCGTCAAACTTCCACCAGCCAATAAGATAGGATTTCTCTGCCGCATTGGCTACGCTTGTCAACAGGCTCAACACCAAAACAAAAGAAACTAAATAAATCAATTTTTTAGACATAGTAGTACTCCTTCAAAAAAGTTAAATAATTATGCTGTGGCCACACACCAAAACACCCGTCGTTTGTAACAAACACCTGTGCCTATGAAGTCTACGTTCTTGTTCTCGCAAGAAAGCACGGGAGCACAGACAGATACACGTTATACAAATCCGTCTGGCTATCGTCTGTCACTGCAAACGATCAACTACCATTTATGATTTCCGGTGCTTCCTGCTATGGAGCCGGCCGGTACAGCCGAATATCATCGATGTAAATTTTACCTGAACCACCGGCTAACGGATTGTTCTTGTTACCAAGACCAATAGCAATCGTATTTACATTGGCAAGGTTCACGCCCTGGTCGGCAAATGCCTGCAGGTCGATATTCCATCGAATCCAGGTATCTTCTCGTACGGCATCAGAATTATCATTATTAACAATCGCATTGCCGTTAAGAGCAACATATAAAGTCTCATCATCATTATCCGTTTCGCCTCTGAACCAAATCGTTAGTACTCCCACACCTTCCCTGGTCCAGTCTCGTCCGGAGGTCAACGTCTTCTCCACCTCAGAATACTTGAGCTTGCCCTGCTGGTTGTTATTGTAGAAGATAGGCATCGACTGAGAGCCACCGTGAACGATGGTCTCTTCCATATAAGATAAAGTGGTTTCGTCGCCGACCATCGAGCCGCTTCCATTACCTGGATAGGGTGGTTTGGTAGGATGTGAGGCATAGCCAAATCCATCTAACCATACCCACCATATCTCATTGTTACCAACATCGTAGTCCTCAAAATCGTCCACGATAAGATAATCGGCTACTGAGAAGCTCCAGACTCCACCCGCGCTGATAGTCCCATCTGCATTATACTCATCGACTCTCCAGTAGTAAGGCCCGCTGCCCCATTCAAGGGCTAACGGAATATTGTAACTGGCAGCACTTTGTCTGCCTCGATATATACCCGTCGTATCGGATGCATCGGCATTTTCTACAGCGGTTTTATCAGTGCCGAAGTACACATCGTGCTCGGATGCTTCATCTCCCGCTGTCCAGCTAAGGGGCTGCTTCGCCTGGTCGATGTCCACTGTCGAATTATTATCCGGGCTCGGTTTCCAAGCACGTAACGGGTCACCTCTCATAAGCTCCTTAACCTGTTCCTCTGTTAGAGACGCATTGTAGAAGCGGACATCGTCCACCATGCCGACATAAAAGTCGCTCGGGCCAGTATCCCATTCCTGTCCTATTGACCACCGATTTACCCCGGATAAATCGAATAAGGCTGAATACCTGCCCTGCTCAACTCCATCGACGTATATATATCCTCTTGACCCGCTCCTGACATACGTCAACATATGCCATTGGTCGTCATTGATAGGAGGGGGGAAATATGTATCACTACCATCATTCACATATGGTTCCCCACCACTTTTTACGCCAAACATCAGAGGGTGGCTGCCGCCAGCATTAGCTGCAAACACGTTCCCCTCCCCCGACTGCGTGGTCTTGACCCATGCACTGAGCGAAATATTCGTGCTTGTTATATCATCGGCTACCCCGTCAATTGCAACGTAATCGGTCCCGTCTAAATCCAGGGCACCGCCTATGATCCCCTCCACCCATTGCGGGTCACCTCCGAATTTGCCATCGTTGCCGTGACCGGAAAAATCGATAGCAGAACTACCGCTACCTTCGTCAAACGTCCACCAGCCGATAAGGTTTGGGTCGGTAATGGTGATAAGGGGTAAAGTTTTGAAACTCCAGACATCGCCTTTATGCGTTTCGACGACATCGAACTCATCGACCCGCCAGTAGTAAATCTTGCCCGATTCGAGCATGCCGGGAGTATAGGTTAAAGCTGCCTGAGCCTGGCCTCCCGTAGCATTATTAACTTCGTCAAAACTCTCGCCGAAGTAAACAGTGTGTAGTTTAGCTCCGTAACCCGGCGTCCAGCTAAGCTCCACATCGGGATCAACATGTTTGCCACCATCAACTGGTTTGGGATTGTAGGCGGTTCTTGAGGGAACCGTAAAACTCCAGACGTCCCCTTGGTATTTCGTAGTTCCGTCGGCCTCAACCTCATCAATCCTCCAGTAGTAAGTTGTGCCCGCCACAAGACCTTCCGGATAAAGAAATCCGGGAAAGCCAGCAATAAACATCGTCGTGGTTTGGTTGCCCTGGAATGCGCTCTCGGCACCGGACTCCACATCTGCAAAATTATCGCCAAAATACACATCGTGCGAGACGGCAGATATTCCCGGTACCCAGCCAAGGGTAACCCAGGTTTCATCAAGTAAGGCACCATCAACCGGTGTCGGCTCTGAGGCAAATGGAACACTAAGTTCTAAATGCAATAACGGCGCCCGTGCCCCTGCGCCAGACGCAGCTTCTCGCCAGCCAACGGATGGATTGTCGGGATTGTCGCTAATTATTATTACCAGGGCATTGCCCCTGGCCCAGCCTTCCTGGTTGATTATCTCCTGGATGACAGCGGAGATATCCGAGGTCTGATGTTTTCCACTTACTGCAGGCCAATGCTCCACCTGCCATTCTACCTTCGCCGTCGTTCTGGTTGGGGGAAATAAGCAGGAATTCAAAGGTCACAAAGAATAGCTATCA
>JBGVTO010000181.1:0-4292 GCA_041862635.1 Phycisphaerae bacterium
TGGCAAATACTAAGAGCTTATCCGAATAACCGGGTCGTTATGAGGCCGAGCGAAAAGTTCGAGGACAAGGCGGCAGGCCAAAAATGCTCGGAGGCGTGGTTTTCTCCACGTTGAGAACATTTTTGGCCGACAACGCAGGCATCGGGCTTTGCAGCCGGCCGCAATAGAGCGGGTTATTTGGATAGGCTCTAAATCAGGCTATGGTAAGCAGGAAACAATTATTAGAGCACGCAAAAATCCAGCAAGCCACCGATATACATATTTGTGCCGGCGCTCCCATATTTTTCAGGGTTGGAGGGAAATTAATTCCTATCACAAAAGAAAAGCTGACAGCCAAGCAAAGTCGAGAAATATCGTTGGACCTTCTTACAGAAGAGCAGAAAATCCAGTTTGAAAGAAATCTGGATTATGACTTAATGTTAGCGGACGGAGCCGGAAGGTATCGGATAAACATCGGTTATTTTAACGGCGAAGTAGGCTCTACCATTAGAATTCTTCCCACGAGACCAAGAACTATTGAAGAACTGTTTCTACCTGACGTTGTCAAAGACCTGGCTCAAAGAACAAAAGGGCTGGTGTTAATAACCGGAAGTACCAGTCAGGGCAAAACCACAACAATGGCATCAATGATAGACGAAATAAACACAACCTATGAAAAGCATATAGTTACTATTGAAGACCCAATCGAGTACGTGCATACAAATAAAGTCGGGGTTGTAAGACAAAGAGAGGTAGGAAGAGATACTCAGACGTTTTACAGCGGATTAAGGGCCGCTTTAAGACAGGACCCTGATGTTATTGCCATAGGCGAGATGCGAGACTACGAGACTATTAAGATTGCCTTGGCGGCTGCGGAAACCGGCGTCCTGGTTCTCTCTACTCTGCACGTCATATCAATCGACAAGATTATCGAAAGGCTCTTAAGTTATGCTCCGGCTACCGACGAAGGTCAGTTGAGGTTTCTTTTAGCAGAATCTTTGCAGGGTATGATTCACCAGGAACTAATCCCAACAGTAAACAACGAACAAAGGGTGGCCTGCGAAATATTAGTTGTAACTAACGCCGCGAAGAATATTATAAGAAGAAAGGGCGGATTCTTCCTGAGGACCGTAATTGAGACCGGCAAAAAACACGGGATGATTACAATGGCTGAATCCATCAATGCCCTTCTTGAGGCTGGTACAATAAGCGAAGGTGTTGCAACAAGCGTCTTATCAAACTACAAGTAGTTTTTTGCCGCTTTATCAATCCAGGTTTAGAAATACCAAGGCGAGCGCATTGCACGGCCGAGCATGTGGTTGGCCGAGGGGTCATTTAAAATTTGTTCTCGTTTTGGGTCCCAGTGAATCGCACGGCCTAAGAGCATTGCGATGTTCCCCAAGTGTGCAACTGTAGCAGACTGATGGCCCACATCGATGGGTGTAATAGTCTGGGCACGCGTCTTGACGCAATCCAGGAAATCACGACGATGACCCTGACGATGGTTGCCGGAGGGCCTGGCCAAGTGTACTTCTTCAGGACCGATCTTTTCTTTGAGTAAACGTTTTGGATTTGCGTCGAGGCCGCTGCGTGTCACATGCGCCCAGCCTTTGTCTCCTATGAATCGGACACCTTGAGGATAATGATTATTGCTTCCTACATGCAGTGTTAGGCCGTTGTCATAAGTGCATGCGAAGTCGTAGTCAACGGCGGTGTTCCACAGTCCGTCTGTGGGAAATATACCTCTTCCGACAACTTTAACAGGTCCGGTTTCATCACAGCCCATGCCCCAATGTGCAATGTCGATGTGGTGGGTACCCCAGTCAGTAACCTGGCCGCCGGAGTAATCCGTTACCCAGCGGAAGTTCCAATGGCAGCGTTTTTCAGTGTAAGGGGCCCAGGGAGCAGGGCCAAGCCACATCTCGTAGTCAAAGCCATCCGGAATCGACATAACCGGCTGAGGGTCAATTCGATGGATGGTCGGCTGACCACCGCCCGGATTATACCCTCCGCCGATACCAACTTCGACTCTTTGTAACTTGCCAATTCGTTGATTACGGACCAGCTCGCAAGCAAAACGAAAATGCTCCGTTGACCGCTGCCAGCTGCCGGTTTGCCATACACAGTTGTAACGATGCACCGCTTCGACCATAGCCCTGCCTTCCGAGATTGTCAAGGCCAGCGGCTTTTCGCCGTAAATATCTTTGCCGGCACGGACACCACTAATGGCCGGGATAGAATGCCAATGGTCTGGAATTGATATGCAAAGTGTATCAATATCGTCATTGGATATCATATCTCGGAAGTCATTGTACCGGGCACAATCCTTGTTGCCATACTGCTTATTAATCTCCTGTGTCGCAGTGTTCCGCCGGCTAGCATCAACGTCACAGACAGCAATGATTTGACAATCGTCCTCCTGCAGGAATCCTTTTACATGGCGCATTCCCATACTGCCCAAGCCGATAAGGCCCATTGTTACTCGGTTGCTCGGGGCCGGTCGTCCATCCCTGCCGAGGGCCGAAGTGGGAACAATATATGGTGCCGCAACGGCCAACGCAGTTCTTTTCATAAAAGTACGGCGTGATATTGCCTGACGTGTTCGCTTCATTGTTGATTTCCCGACTTTTCGGCTGCTGCTCGAGCTTTCACCAGCATCTTGATCCACACCCCGACGTAGCGGCCGTGGTCATGATATGTCCGTCCACTGACTAAGTTGCCATCCACAACGCATGGCTTGTTGACAAAAGTGCCTCCGCAAACTTCGAGGTCGAATTTGCACTTGGGCACAGTGGCCATTCGTCGGCCCTTCACACAACCGGCATAGGCAGGTATCTCTACGCCATGACACACACAGGCGATTGGTTTGTTTTGCTCAAAAAAGTGCCGTGTGATACGGACCAGGTCCGGGTCATACCGTATATATTCCGGCGCGCGGCCTCCGGAGAAAAAAACACCCAGATACTCTTGGGGTTTCACATCTCGAAAGGCAATGTCCGCCTCAATGGTGTAACCCTCGAATTCGCGAGTGACTTTGCCATCCCAGTCCGGCGGAATCTCGTGCAGGACCATATGGTAACGTCGCTTTTCCGGACCAGCCACTACGGGTTCAAAATCATCTTCCTGCAGGCGGTAATATGGATATAGTGTATCAACAGTCTCGGTCGCATCGCCGACTATAATGAGAACTTTATTCATATCTGAATACTAATCCCACAGTAATTCGTTGTCAATAGAAGAAACTACTGGACTCTTTTGGGCAAAAAGGAACTGAAATTCGGTGGCTTCATAGAAACCAAGCTAAAAAATGGCTGAAAGGAAGGCAGAATTTAGGGCTATGAGTGGGAGTGCTAATTAAAAAGCCCCTGCCGCCTTTTGGAGGAAAGGGGAGTAAAAAAGCAGGGGCATAGAAAAGTTCTATCGTTAAAATGCCGGGCCGGGAAGTGTATGGAGGATAGCAATACACCTCGGCCCGCAGATTCCGTTCCTTAGTATTATACGATTGGCAATAAGTGAAAGTTCAGGGAGATAAAGAGCGGACATAAAAAAGCCCCTGCTGCCTTTTGGAGGAAGGGGGGTGTGAAAGCAGGGGCTTCGTCCAAATGACAATATGATTATAGACCTTTTTATTAACGAGGTCAAGACTGTTTTGCAAAAAGAATACTCCTCAAGACGAGTTCATCGTTTAAATGGCTTGTGAGGCACTTTTAAATTGAAGGATGAGGGGTGGTATGTGAGAAACGCAAAGCTATGTGTATGGTTTATCGCAGCAAATTAGCGTCGCGAACATTTAAAAGAGTCAAAACGGCTTTACAGGCCGCCACCATTTTCTTCCCAGGTCTCTCTCTTAACTACCCAGATGCCGGGTTTGTATGGTCTGAGCTCGGCGTGCTCAGGTATCCATAGTTTGCTCTTATGCCAGCTTTCCACATGGCCGTCATAGAAGGCGAGATTGGCAGACTCATTATGGCGATACATGGTAGGGCCGCCACATCCGACGGCTTTGTAGTCATTGACAGTGCCCAGCTGGCCCAATACATCCCAACCGTCAATGTAATTGGCTCCCCGCCACTTACTCCACCAGTCGTGCGCTTCGTTGAAGTGTAGTTTCTGTGCCGGCTGTTTGACGGAAGACATCTTGTAAGCCAACATGGTCAGGCCCATAGTGGCAGTCCATGAGGGCTGACCTACCGAGGGATACCAGTCTTCGATATTGAAGCCGTAGCTGACAAGAGTCCCCCGTTCGTTGCCAATTTCAATGTCATACGCGTGCAACCAGGCTTTCTGTCTATCACTGGGGCACTTGTATTTCT
>JBGVTO010000182.1:0-3373 GCA_041862635.1 Phycisphaerae bacterium
GGCCACGATAGCTCCGCTGAACGCAAATGGAATCGAAAACATTACGACGAACGGATGAAGCAGTGACTCAAATTGAGAAGCCATGACCATATATACTAAGGCTGAGCCTACAATTAACGCCAGCGTCAGCCAGAAGAATGATTCCCGCTGTTCTTCTGCCTGGCCTGCCATGTACACTTCCACACCAGCAGGGATATCCATCTTTTCTATTTCAGCTTCTACGTCACTGACTACTTCTCCGAGCGAGCGCTTGTAAATGTTACCTTCCACGTTAACAATTCGTCCCTGGTCCTTGCGTTGGATCTCGACCGGCCCAAACTCGATATCGGTCTGAGCCACGTTGTCTACACGGACCAACTGTCCACCAAGCAAACGAACCGTAGTCGCTTGAACTTCACGTATATCCCGACGATCTTTTTCTTGCAGGCGAACGAATATGTCATACTCATCTCCCTTGACTCGATACACGCTTGCCTGACGTCCATAAAAGGATGCCCGGATTGTATCACCAATGTCCGATACGTTCAGCCCCATAGCCGAAGCCTTGGCACGGTCCACATTGACCCAAATTTCCGGCCTTCCCTTAACTCGAGACACACCAACATCCACAGCTCCGGGAGTATCCTCTGCAATCTTTTTGATCTTGGCAGCGATTTCATCCGTTACCTCCATATCGTCGCCGATGATGTTGATTGTCAATGGTAGACCACCACCTAAAAACATACTTTCCATTGGATCACCCGTGCTTATAGAATATTTTTCAATTTGCAGTATACCTTTGTACTCGTTGAGACGCTGCCTAATACTTGCAGCAATATCCGAAGCAATGCGCTCTCGCTGCACTTTAGGCACCAATTTTATAACGAAAGTACCGATATGAGCACCCTCACTGCCGGATGTGGGGGCCCTACCACCTTCACCAACTCCACACCTTGTGAATATGGCAACCCTGTCATCTTCCGGTATTTCCTCCCTCAGAATATCTTCAAGAGCTTCCATGACACGAGCGGTCTCCTCTATACGGGTGCCGACGGGCAGTTGCACCGTTCCCTGAATGAAGCCTGTGTCCTCTTCGGGCATAAACTCACTTCCGAGTGAAGGTACCAAAAATAAACTCCCAATAAATAAAACAAAGGCAGCCGTAACAACTATCACACGATGACCAAGCGACCAGGAAAGAACCTCAGCATAACTGTTCGCCAGAACATTAAACATCTGCTCCGTTTTAGAAAAGAACCTGCTGCGCCTACCTCTTTGTATGGACGCACGCATCAGTGTGGATGAAAGCATAGGAGTAAGTGTGATAGCTGAAAACAACGATGCAAACAAAACGATAGCTATAACGATTGCAAACTCAGTGAAGATAATCTTGGTGAGTCCCTTAACAAAAAGGATGGGGAAAAAGATACATACCGTCGTTAGCGTGGAAGCGGTTATAGCCATTGCCACTTCAGAAGCTCCGTATACGGCTCCTTCTTTCGGGCGCTCGCCTTCTTCCCGATGCCGTGTAATATTCTCCAGAATCACAATGGCATTATCCACAACCATACCAATAGCGATTATCATGGCAAACATGCTCATCATATTGAGGGTATAACCGAGAAAATATATCAGTATGATGGCTACGATGAGTGAAAAAGGTATCGTAAGTGCAATTACAAGAGTCGCCCGCCACTGACGAAGAAAAACAAGAACCACCGACATGGCGAGCAATCCGCCTATCAACAAAGTGCCCGAAAGGTCGCGGATAGTCCGTTCGATGTCTTCGGATGAGTCCATAACATTTATCACTTCGACATCGGGCGGCAAACGCTTCTTTAGCTCTTCCATTCTTTTGCGAACCAGCCGGGCTACCTGCACCGTATTCGCCTCAGACTGTTTTTGAACTATTACTGCCGCCCCGCGCTGGCCGTTGACTCGGATGTATAGTTCGAGCTCTGCGAATCCATCTTCGACTGTTCCGATATCACAGAGCCTAACGATAGAACCATTTCGCGAGGTCAAGACAATCTCGCGCATGGGCTCGACCTGTTTGAACTCACCTGGTACACGAACCAGGTAATCGGTCAGACCTGTTTTGACATTTCCAGCCGACGTGTCTTTATTCTCGTTCATAATGGCCCAAACAATGTCCTGAGGCGTGAGCCCATAACTGGCGAGCCGTTCTCTGTCAAATTCAACATTAATCTGACGACGTAAAGGTACATAAGCAGCAGCGGTGCCAACTCCAGGCAGCCGTTTAAGCGGGTCTGCAATTTCATCTTCCAAGATGTCCTCGAGGTGAGGATAGCTTTCATCAGCCATTATTCCATAAACCATAATTGGGAATTGTGATATATCAAATTTCATAACGCGAGGTTCTTCTATTTCGTCGGGAAGCCGCATTTTTGCCATTCCTACGGCATCTCGGACTTCATTGGCCCTTGTATCCAAGTCCGTATCCCACTCAAATGACAGCGTGATTGTAGACATGTCCTCCATAGAGGTGGAGGTTATATGGTCTAATTCCGGAACGGTTGAAAGAAAACGCTCGAGTATCTCGGTTACTTTGCTTTCTACTTCCTCCGGCGCAGCTCCCGGATATTGTGTTACAACCGTGATGGCGGGCAAATCCATCTCGGGCAGTGAGTCTATAGGCAGTAAGGCCAGACAAAGAGCCCCAACCATCAAAACGCCGAGAAATATCATAAAAACCGTAACAGGTCTTTTCACCGAAAATTCGGGAAGATTCATTTTCTCATCTCCTGAACGACCTCGATTGCCTGGCCGTCCTCTATCTGCCTGCGGCCGCGCGTAACGACCAGCTCACCAACTGACAATCCTTCCAGCACCTCATAATATTCGCTTTGCAATAATCCAAGTTTCACCTCCCGTCGATGTGCTTTACCGGCATTGGCAATAAAAACGTACACACCTTCTTCATTTCTGATTAAAGCTGAATCGGGAACAACAACGATGTTTTCTCTCTCTTGCATGACTATCGTCATTCTTGCAAACATCCCAGGCTTTAACCTCATATCAGGATTGGGGACGCGAATTTCCACCTTAGCGGTGCGTGTAGCAGGGTCGACAGCCACGCCAACCTTATAAACGGTCCCCTCAAGTACATCCTGCGGATAGGCATCTGTCTTAACATGCACCGCTGTCTCGCCCGGCACCAATTGTGGTAGATAACGTTCGCCGACACCACCAAGGACCTTCAAAGTCTTTATATCGACGATTTTTATTAAGGCAATTGTCGGCCCGACCATATCGCCTTCATCGACATATCTGTCTGATACAACTGCCGTGATAGGGGCTTTTATGGTGGCTTTGTCAAAAGTGATTTTGGCTGTAGTCAACACTGCTTCGGCTTGCTTGACGTTTGCCTTGG
>JBGVTO010000183.1:0-10178 GCA_041862635.1 Phycisphaerae bacterium
CAAGACCGTGATCCGAAACTTTCCTGGCAAAGAAGCGTTTCGGATTGCCTCAGCGGCCAGTTCGGTAAGCTTGCGGAACGGAACTTCCAACTTGTAGGTGTGTTCTTTTTTGATGTACAACCACGAATCCCATGGTATGGTGACCCCACGATAGTACAAACTAACCTTTATGATGGTATGGCCAGTTCCATATTTGTCGGTGGCGTTGGGCTGTAAGGTGTTGTAAGTGTCTTTTAAAACATCACTTAAGATTTTTTAGTCTTAAATAATCATACAGACTCCGCGTAAGGACTAAGTATAGTTCAATAAACACTTACCAAGGCAATTCGAAATTTAACTTGAGAAAAATACGTTATTCGTAATAATTTATTACTAAAAAGTTTTTTTCGTTGCCAAAATACCCAAAAGTGTTTAGGATATGTTTTTGTTGTCTGAAGGTTTTCTTATTCGGAGAAATAAAATGAGTTCTCAGGGACTGACTATCGGGATACCAAAAGAAATCATGTTGGGCGAGAGACGTGTTGCTGCAACTCCAGAGGTTGTTAGAAAAATGGTATCAGATGGAGCGATAGTGGTTGTGGAAACCGGCTCAGGTGAAGGTTCCTTTTTTGCTGATGACGAATATAGGGCGGCTGGAGCGGAGTTGTTAGCTGATGCAGAGGAAGTTTTTGCCAAGTCCGATCTTATCCTAAAGGTAAAAGAACCGCGATTTTCAGATAAGATAGGCAGGCATGAAGTTGATATGATGAAAGAAGGGCAGTATTTAATCACTTTTTTACACCCAGCTTCTCCAGCCAATCACCAAATGGTTCGGAAATTAGCCGCAAAAGGAGTTATTGCATTAAGCTTGGATTCAATTCCAAGAATTTCTCGAGTTCAGACTATGGATGCCCTAACATCTATGAGCACTGTGGCAGGCTACAAAGCTGTGTTAATGGCAGCGAATATGTTGCCAGTATTTATGCCTATGATAATTAGCGCGGTTGGAACAACCCAGCCGGCAAGTGTTCTCGTAATTGGTACAGGAGTTGCCGGACTCCAATCACTTGCTACAGCCAAACGGCTGGGAGCGATTGTATACGCAGCGGACATTCGGCCGGATGCCTGCGAGCAGGCTACGAGTTTGGGTGCCAAGATTATAGATGTTCAGATTCCTACCGAAGTTGCGATCGGCAAAGGTGGATATGCCATGAAGCTTCCGGAAAAATGGTTAGTTAAGGAGCGACAGACCTTAAGCCAAAGCGTTAGTTTAGCAGATATAGTTATTCTGACCGCTTTAATACCTGGTAAGTTAGCGCCGATACTTATTACCGAAGAGATGGTAAAATCAATGAAAACTGGTTCGGTTATAGTGGATGTAGCAATCGATCAAGGTGGCAACTGTGAAATTTCCGAGGCAGCAAGACTTGTCACAAAGTATGGTGTCAATATAGATGGTACCCTGAACATACCCAGCATGCTTCCAAGGAGTTCAACATGGATGTTTGCCAGTAACGTGTACAATCTGCTTGCCTATTTGATAAAAGATGGCAAAGTAAATTTAAATATGGATGATGAAATTATCGCTTCTTCACTAGTTACAAAGGATGGCAAAATATTCCATGCAGGCACACTGGAAGCGATGAATCTAAAGTGAGAGAGCGGTTAGAAAATGAATGATTGGGTATCACTGGTTTTATTTTTCATCGCGGCAACGGTCGGTTACCGGCTTATAAGTGATGTACCGAGCTTACTCCATACACCCCTGATGTCAGGGATGAATGCTTTGTCAGGTGTTACTGTTTCTGGAGCGTTAATAGCCACAGCCTTTGCGGTTGGCACAGGGAGTCAATTTTTTGGGGCCGTTGCTATTGTTCTTGCCACAATCAATGTTGTGGGTGGTTTTTTAGTTACTGATCGCATGTTGAAAATGTTTAAGCAGGGCAGATTATAAAAAGAAAAGTCCATGTCAGCAATTTCCTACAAGATAATTGAGTTAGTCTGTGTTCTCGGGATAGTCTCAGGTATAAGACTTATGAATTCGCCCAAGACAGCCAGAACGGGAAACCTGCTTGGGGCAGCTTGCATGTTAATTGCGATTATCACAATTATGATTAGTGACGAAATTTTTTCTCTGAATATACTTCGGATTTCACTGGTCTTAGGCGCTGTTATCGGCTGTTTGCTGGCGGTGTATGTTACCATGACACGGATTCCCCAGTTAGTGGCGTTATTGAATGGTTCTGGTGGAGCAGCTTCGGCTATAGTTGCTTTCGTTGTTCTCACCGACAGTAGTGCAGCTATTTCAGGTATCGCAAAATTCACCGGTGCTATTGCCCTGGTAGTCGGCAGCGTTACATTTGGCGGCAGCCTTGTCGCGGTTGCAAAACTGGATGGAAAAATAAGCCCTCTTCCTGTTGTACTCAGAGGTCATTTCATTCTTAATCTTCTAACACTAATCGGAACCGTAATACTTATCCCGCTTGTAACTATCAGTTCTTCCAACGCGGCAACAATGCTTTCGGTTCTTTTAATTGTCATAAGCTTAATATTTGGTATTCTTTTTTCGATTCGTGTTGGCGGCGCCGATATGCCTATAGCCATTTCTTTATTGAATTCTCTATCTGGCATTGCCGCAGCGACAGTTGGCTTGGCGACATCAAATTTGTTAGTGGTGGCCGTCGGAGCTATTGTGGGCTCTGCGGGGATTGTCTTAACACAAATTATGTGTCGCGCTATGAATAGCAGAATCCTTGACGTTTTGACGGGCAAAACCGCTTTATCAACCGCAACACAAATGGCCCTTAGCTCGGTAGGGCAGGATTCCTCTCCGCAAACCTCCCGAAGCACACCAACAGCGGAAAATATATCCGCTGTCCTTAATAAAGCAACGGCTATTATCGGTGCAGCCAAAAAGATAATCATTGTTCCAGGTTATGGCATGGCTTTGGCCCAGGCCCAGGTTCAGGTCAAGCAGTTACTTGCCATATTGGAAGCAAAGGGCAAACAAGTAAAATTCGCGATTCATCCTGTTGCTGGCCGTATGCCGGGGCATATGAATGTATTATTGGCGGAAGTGGAAGTCCCCTATGATAAATTGTACCCTATGGAGGCTATTAATCCTGAATTCAAAGAAACAGACGTTGCTTTGGTGGTGGGTGCGAATGACGTGGTCAATCCTGCTGCCAGGACAGCGGAAGGAACCCCTATTTACGGCATGCCGGTACTGAGTGTGGACGAGGCAGATTATGTAATCATTTGCAACAAAGATACGTGCCCTGGGTACGCTGGTGTAAACAACCCACTGTATTTGCCAAGGCAGAATACAATCGTGCTTCTTGGTGATGCCGCAGAAACTCTTAGTATCCTTTTAGAAAAATTGTAGTAGGAGTAGCACTATGCAGCCGGATCCACTTGATTGGAAAATAATCAATATCTTGTCGCAAAAGTATATGCCCAACAGTACTGTTGCGAAGAAGCTCGGCGTCACCGAGGGTACGATCCGCCAAAGATTAAAACGACTGCAAAACGGTGGTGTTCTCAAAATAAGGGCTCTACGTGATCCCAGTATTTTGGAAAACCAACAATTGGCGATAGTTGCCGCAACACTAATGGAGGCGAAATATTTGGACAAGAAAGCTCAGGAGATTTCCGAATTGGAAAATGTTTTGTCGGTTTCGATTGTTTCGGGCCGATATGATTTCCTAATCGAAGTTCTAGTGGAATCCAATAGAGGTCTTGTTAGTTTTTTGACAGAAAAACTTTCTACTATCGGAGGAATATCTAAGACGGAGACTTTTGTTATACTGAAAAGCTACGAAAAGTGGGTATAGTAATGTTTACATATTAAATTGTAGGTTCGAAACGCTCCCCCGCTATTAACCCCTGCAGACAAAATCCTGACCCATTTTTCAGTTCAAAATCACAGTTTCGACCTTGACAACGAGGATGCAGAGGAAGAAGAACGCTGGTGCAAAAAATAGACTCCTGCCGATGCTTATTCTTGTTAAAGATACCAAGTTCGGAAAGGAGTCTATTATGCTTACTATTCCATCGCCTTGTATCGCCCCGAGGAACTGAACCTTGCTGAAGGTCGGGCGGAAAAAGCCAATTGGTTACGCGAGGAATTTTTGACTGGTACGGCCGTTGCAGTAATTCTTGTATTGCTCATTTTGTTGGTCAATCCCAGGAATACCGGCAGCAAAGCTATTAGTTTTATTCGAAGATGCCCGGTTTGTGACAAGAGATTGATTGGGAATCCGAATTATTGCGGTGAGTGTGGGTCGAAGGTTGAATCCTGAGTGGCGAAGATTTCTTGACAACGCCAATGTTTCTTGTTCAAATTATTAATTGGAGCGGGAGTACCGGTCCGAATACTGGGTTGAAAAGATCATAGTCCCAGGGCGTCAGGACAAACGCTTATAAGCGTATTAATCCTGTTCTCAGGAGCGCCTATCTTTATTGTGCCCCGCTCCATTTGAATTTGAGGCCAAAAAGAATACTGACACACTAAGGCATGTGGGTCTGACTGAATCTGTGGATTTTATTGCTAAAAGACTTGGCTGGAAACTTGACCGGAATGTCGAAACCCTTGAACCGATAATCGCTGACAAAAATATACGTACCGGCTACAAACCGATTTCTAAAGGTATGGTCTGTGGAGTGTATCAAGTCGGCAAGGGCTTAGTTGGAAAAAGGGAGGTTATAGTTCTGAATTTTAGGGCTGCAGTTGGTGAATCTGAATCCTATGACCGAGTGGAGATCGACGGTGAGCCGAAAATTCAATCTAGAATTGCCGGTGGTGTTAACGGGGACATCGCCACATGTGCCATTACTCTTGACGCCGTGAGGTCTGTTCTTGAATCAAGTCCTGGGCTTAAAACGATGGGTGATATTCCTCTGATCGCCTTTTTTAAGGAAAGAGCAATCTAAGAGTCTCGAGAAATTGACACTTTGTTCCTGGAAAGTGCCCACAAGGAGCCTGATCATTATGTTGGAATATATGGATTATGCCATCATCATCTTCTACTTGTCTGTGATCCTTTTGGTGGGATTGTGGAGTGGAAAAGGTATGAAGAGTCTTCAAGAGTTCTCGGTATCCCACCGATCATACACTTCAATAGTTATTTTCGCTACTCTTTCAGCTTCATTTATTGGTGGTGGTTTTTCTATAGGCAATGCCGAGAAGGTTTTCCGCTTTGGTATTGTAAACATCATAGCTCTATGGGGATTCAGCCTGAAAGAAATTCTTGTTGCTAAGTTTATTGCGCCAAGAATGGGTAATTTCACCGATGTTATTTCTGTGGGTGATATTATGGATCGAGGCTACGGAAAGATTGGAAGAGTTGTCACTGGATTCTTCTCGGTATTCCTTTGTGCAGGGATTGTGGGAGCTCAGGTGGGGGCCATGGGACTTATCTTTAATGTGTTTCTCGGCATCAAACCGATTTGGGGTATCATGATTGGTTGTGGGATTGTGATTGCCTAATCAACAGCAGGTGGGATGCGAGCGGTCGTGTTAACAGACATTATTCAATTCTGCGTGCTTGCTATTGGATTACCTGTGGCGCTTGTGTTTGGCGTAGTGAAGTTGGGTGGCTTTTCTGCCATTAAAGCGGCTACGCCAGCAGGTCACTTTATGATCCCGGGGGAGGCGATGACATCTATCAGCCTTTTATCACTGTTCCTCACCTTTTTGTTGGGCGAAACATTAGTACCCCCTTACGTACAACGTTTATTCCTAGCTAAGGATTCTACACATACAGCCCGTGGCACTATGCTCAGCGGTATTTTTTCGATTCCCTTCTTTGCGATTACCGGGGCCATTGGGTTAGTAGCCTTAGCACTCGATCCCAAATTAGATCCCAATCTGGCCATGCCCTATGTGATTCGTTCGGTGCTACCTGCTGGAGTGCGGGGTGTCGTAATCGCAGGAGTGATCTCGATTGTAATGTCCTCTGCCGACTCCTTTCTCAACGGAGCAGCCACAGGATGCGTCAATGATTTGGTCAGGCCTATTTGGAAGAATACCATGTCCAAACGACAAGAACTGCTTTTGGTTAAATTCATAAATTGTCTTGTCGGAATTCTCGCTGTTATATTTGCTATCAAGATTCGTAGTATCCTTGATATTCTTATTTATGCATATAATTTCTGGGCGCCGGTCATCGTTGTTCCATTGGCGGCAGTGCTTCTGGGGGGCCAAGTAACCAGAATAGGATTCTTAGCTGGCACCATTGCTGGTGTAGTTGGGGTGCTGACATGGAACAGTCTATTGGGAGCTCCGGCAGGTGTGAATGGCTTGGTAATTGGTGTATTCTGTAACCTCATTGCCTTTGTAGTGGCCAATAAGCTAAGCATCAGAGCTTTCAAGCGAAAAGGATAAATCTCTACATCTGTTTTCCTGTGCAAGTTTCCAAGATTCATCCACTCCAATTGAATGTCATCGTAGCCTTGATACTTCTGATACTTCATCCTTGTATGTCGAATATCAGCTTACTGGATAGTATTACCTAAGGCTACAGGAGGTGATAAAGCGCCAGAGCAGCCATAGGGGCTGGTCGGAGAGCACGAATGCCTTCCTACTTGCATCTCCACAACCGGTTGTGTTATGATTATGGCAGATATTGCCTGCTTCGGCATTCTATCTTATAATGAGGGAAGGGTCAGCTCGAATGTTGTATGAAGGGCGTGCTGGTGGCGTGGATCCCGAGCCACGAGGCTCGCGAACGGTGTCCAAAGAACGATCCAGGGTCCGATCAGTTGGTCGATATCTGCCCCGGAGAGCCCAGCAGGAAAAAGAGGCCGAGGGGGAAGCAAAGATCGGCTATCCGGGCTACTTGGGCTGGCAGGACACGTGCTGCAGGGGGTACTCTGAAAGGGGCTGAGAGGAACGACTCTATGGCGTCTGACATAGAATTGGTCCAGTCGGTTAACAAAGGTAATGCGGATGCCTTTGATGCTCTTTACGATCGACATCGAGATTGGGTTTAGCGGCCTTACCAGAAGGCAGCGGCAGGATTTCCCGGCTGAATTGGCCAAAGCACCAAAGCTGCAAGAATCGGTGGATTGTCCTTCCGGATCTATATGCCGATTGCTGGGCTGGCGGTGCAGAGCTCGCT
This sequence comes from Phycisphaerae bacterium, assembly GCA_041862635.1. Taxonomy (GTDB): domain Bacteria; phylum Planctomycetota; class Phycisphaerae; order Sedimentisphaerales; family Anaerobacaceae; genus NIOZ-UU13. Next base: position 7,101 of record JBGVTO010000183.1, read on the forward strand.
ACTTCGGGCTGACGGAAATGGGTCATCTGCGGTCACCGACTTTCGAGGGCTTGATTTGAGGGGAGCGCCGAACCAAGGACACTCCCGGAACACCCGCCAAGGACTCAAGCTCCCCTCTTTGATTCTATTATCGATAGTTCCTGCTGAGATAGAGTACGAAGGCGACCCCTGGGGACAAAATCCAGACCCATTTTTCAGCTTAAAATCACAGTTTCGTCGCGCGAGCAGATATTCAAGTCATTGGTCTGCTGTATCCTCGTATTTTGTATTTCTGCAACAACTTAGTGAGTTCTTCTACTATGTCTGGATGTTCGCTGCAAAGGTTCGTTCTCTCTGAGGCATCCACACTCATATCATAGAGTTGTACGGGAGGATCGTCAGGCTGACCTCGACCACTCCAGCCGCCCGAACCCCTGCCCAGAATCAGCTTCCACTTTCCCTGTCTTACTGCAAACATACCATTAATGGAATGATGGATGGTTGCTTGACGTATAGGTTTATCAAGCTTTCTTCCGGTTAGAGCGGGCAAAATATCATAGCTGTCCTCGCCAGCATTGTTCGGCAGTCTAAACCGAAGGAGCGATGCGCACGTTGCTAAAAGATCGACATGGCAGATCGTTTCATCGCTCACAGAGCCCGGTTTGATGTGGTCAGGCCAGCGGGCTATGAACGGTACTCGATGTCCTCCGTCCCATACGTCAGCCTTGATTCCCCGAAAGATGTAGCTGGGATTGTGCCCGAAACGTCGCACACTATTCGTGCCTCCGCTCATATTTGTGCCGTCTCGGCCGGGTGAGCCGTTGTCGCTTGTGAAGATAACAAGGGTGTTGTGGTCAAAGCCATTGCGCTCGAGAGCATCCATTATCCGACCAACGACATGGTCGACCTGAAAAACAAAGTCACCGTAGGCACCGGCCTGGCTCTTGCCTTTGAAATGCTGTGCTGGGGCAATAGGAGTGTGGGGAGCGGTCAGAGGCACGTAAAGAAAGAACGGGTTTCCACGAGTCTGTCTAAATGCGTTGTAATGCAGGCGTCCACCTTTGGCATCTATATAATCGACGGTTTTTCTTTCGAGTCCTGGAAGAATCTCTTCAAGTTTCCATCCGTGCAACATGGGGCCGGGTGCGCCGAACATATCGTCAGGCTTGTATTCTGTTGGTGTGCCAACTGTCCTTTCGTTCTCGATGAAGCAGTACGGTGGGAAGTTGGGAACAGCCGTTCCGAAGTAGTAGTCGAATCCCCGTGCCGTCGGACCATTGGCGATAGGTTTCGTGAAATCTACATTTGAGCCACTGTTTTCTACATTGGTTTTGCCTATACCGAAGGGCTCTTTCCCATCGATGGTCGGCCAATCCCAGCCTAAGTGCCATTTGCCTATGCATGCCGTTTCATAGCCATGAGCTCTGAGGAGTTTGCCGACAGTAAGCCGGTCGGCTTCGATCAACGGTCGATCCCAGGGCCATAGAACTGATCTCTTTAGCCGCGTCCTCCAGCAGTATCTTCCTGTAAGGGTCGCATACCGCGTTGGGCTACACACAGCGGAGGGTGAATGCGCATCTGTGAAGCGGATGCCCTCAGATGCGAGCTTGTCCAGATTGGGTGTTGGTATTTTCGATTGAGGATTCTGGTAGCTAAGGTCACCGTAGCCCATATCGTCGGCTAAGATGAAAATGAGATTGGGTCGGGCATCTGATTGACTGGTTTGCTGTATAGAATCACAACTTGGCAGGGCCACAATGGCAATTGTGCCCGCCATATACTGCAGGAAATCGCGTCGATTCATAGCTCCACACCTTTGTTGTTCATCCTCTCCCTCATAATACGTCCCATCTTGAACTTCACTCTTCGCTTTGCTGGGACTTGGATTTTCTGTAAAGTTTTAGGGTTCTGTGCAGTTCTTGCTGCTCGTTCTCTAACTTCGAAGACACCAAAGTCGCGAAACTCCAAACGGTTACCTTTGCCAAGCTCGGAGATGAGTTCGTCGAGGAAATTCTGAATTGTAGCTTTAACCAACAAACGCTTAGCCTGAGTATTTTCGGTAATTCGGTCGATAATTTCTTTTTTTGTTATTGTTGCCATCAGCTAATCCTCAAACCAGGTTCTGTTAGATTGCCTCAAAGAGTATAAGTGAAGGATTGTATCCAATCAAACAGTTTATCTGTGGGAAGCTACAGCCTATTGGAGCAACGGCGGTTCGCCCCTTGCCGAGCGAACCGCCATAGAAGAATAGGGTAGCGCCTGGGCTTTGGTCGGCAGCGGCCTTACCAGAAGGCAACGGCAGGATTTCCTAGCGGAATTGGCCAAAGCACCAAAGCTGCAAGAGCCGGTGGATTGTCCTTCCGGGTCTATATGCCGATTGCCGGGCTGGGGGTGCAGAGTTCGCTACTTCGGGCTGACGGAAGGGCCATCTGCGATCGCCGACCTTCGAGGGTTTGATTTGAGGGGAGCGCTGAACCAGGGCCACTCCCGGAACCCCCGCCAAGGACTCGAGCTCCCCTCTTTGATTTTATTATCGACTCTTGTCAGTCGACAACTCCGACATTCATTAAGGAGTTTTGCAGGTGTGATGGTATCAATGACATTTTCGTCCTCCTTCTTTGATCTCCAGGGTACAATCAGATTCTTATGTCGGGGGCATGGCTGACAAATCCAGACCCATTTTTTAGCTCAAAATCACAGTTTCGACCTTGGCAACGAGGATGCAGAGGAAGAAGAACGCCGTATTGTCCAGAGACTTTGAGAGCAGGGCTCACATGATGCTATCAGTGATGTGGGGCATGTGGAAGACAAATTGCCGGTACGATGAAAGCCTGGTCTAAGGCTGTAAAGTGCGGCTAAAGTGATATTGGTAGGTTTTTTCAGATAGCTACATGATATGTATGGGTTATTTACTGGCCAGAGCTCCTTGTCCCTCACTGGGCGTCCTTGTTGACAGCCCCTGGTTCTGCATCGGCCTGGTTCAGCTGCTACACCCAGATGATCTTCATGGGCTCTCTAACGAGAAGCTCCAGATAGGTGTGTGGTGACTTTTATGAGATTAGCGTTTGAGAAGAAAGCAGCCCTAATAAATTCGATGGG
>JBGVTO010000184.1:0-4654 GCA_041862635.1 Phycisphaerae bacterium
CAATTGATATCGCAAAAGCTCTCATTGAAAATTTCGGTCATGTAGTCCCTTTTCAACAACTTGATGAAAATAGTCCAGAGAGAGAGGCATCCGAGAAGATACGCACTGCGATAAGACGTCTTCGAAAGATAATCAAGTCAGCAGGAATCCCCATCGTAATAGAAAACCGCAAAGCTGAAGGATATCTGATACTCACGTCGACCACATAAACTGCACATTTGCAACCTCAAGCTGTCACACTCGGTCACAAAGAAACACACTAAAAACACATACAAATCAGCGTCTAGTTTCTAAGATATATTATAGATGACGAAGGTAAAGTTTTCGTTAGTAACCTCTGTCAGGCAAAGAAGCTTTTAATAGAGTTCTATCGATAAGGAGTAAAGAAAGTGGAAATTAGAAAGATGCAAATCAGCCAAATCAAGAAAGCTGACTACAACCCCAGAGTAGAATTAAGACCCGGTGATCCGGTCTACGAAAAGCTAAAGTCCAGCATAGAGACCTTCGGCTTCTGCGAACCACTTATTTTCAACCGCAGGACCGACAACCTAATCGGAGGTCATCAGCGTTTGACGGTACTAAAAGATCTGGGCTACACCGAGGCTGAGGTTGTCGTAGTCGAGTTGCCGCTGGAGCAGGAAAAGGCCTTTAATATCGCCCTAAATAAAATCCAGGGAGACTGGGACGAACGAAAACTTGCCCTCCTGCTCGATGAGCTCACAAAGGTCCCTGAATTTAACGTTGAGCTTACCGGCTTTGAAACCGAGGAAATCAGTGACCTTCTCGACAGATCTCTTACGGTAGATTCACCTCAAGCAAAAGAGGAAAACTTCGATGTAGAAGAAGCCCTCGATAGGGAGAATCCCGCCGTCACACAGCCCGGAGAATTAATAGAGCTAGGTAATCATCATCTTCTATGCGGTGATTCCGGTAAGCTTTCAGCTTTAAAAAAACTTATCAGGAACAACAAAGTCCACTTATTCTTCACAGACCCTCCTTACAATTGTAATTACTACAGTGGCAATCGTCCTCAGCCGGAAAAGGCCCAGCCAAAGCAGTCGCGGCAGTGGAAACCGATTTATTCTGACAATGTAAATCAGGATGAATACATAAAGTGGCTCGGCACAGTCTTACGAAACGTAGGCAAATTTCTCGCTGCCGGAGCACCTGTATATATCTGGAACGGCCACAGGCAGTTCGGCCCAATGCATCAGTTATTGGGAACGATTGGTATCAAGGTTTCCTGCGTAATTACATGGGCAAAGGAATCCTTTGCCATCGGCTACGGCGACTACAACCAGCAGACCGAGTTCTGCCTTTACGGCTGGCTGGAAAACAATGGCGCACACAGATGGTACGGCCCCACTAATGAAAGCACACTTTGGCAAATCCATCGTGACCCGACCAAGGAATATAAACACCCTACCCAGAAACCCCTTGCACTTGCCGAGCGGGCAATAAGCAATTCAAGCAGGCGGGGCCAAGTAGTCCTGGATACCTTCCTCGGCAGCGGCACAACCTTGATTGCAGCGGAAAGACTGTCACGCAAATGCTTCGGCATTGAGATTGATCCTCACTATTGCGACGTGATTATAAGGCGATGGATCGCCTTTGTTGGTGTTGATAACGCCCCACAGAATCTCGTGGAAAAATACTGTGTCGGCAAATTTAAAGAGGTAAAAATATGAACCCTAATAAATTACCCAAAAATCAAGAAAATCCTCAGCCTTCGGATAGCGACACCGCAGAGCGTACTGTAAGCCTTCTGCAGAAAATCCAGGCAGGCGCTGTTGGCTCAAAGTGTATAGGACCGGCTGAACGCCGCCTGATCGTCAGCCACCTGATGGCCGATGGTTATTCCACTGCAGACATGGCCCAGATACTGAAAGTTTCGGACAGGTCTATCGAGCGGGACAAAAAAGCCATACGCCAAACAAATGCCTTAGCTGCCAGGGCGGAGCTGGTCGAACAGATGGTAGGCAGATTGGTCAGCGAGGCGGAGTTGAGCGTCCAGCGGATACGCAAGATAACACGCGACAAGAACACTTCGCAGGCAGTAAAGGTTGATGCCGAGCACCGCTGCTATCAGATAATAAGTGACATGATCGCCTCTATGCGGCATCTGGGGTATCTGCCGACAGCAACTTCGAAGCTGCAGGCGGATTTTACGCACAATATCGGCCAGATCCCGGACTTTTCCCAGATGCAGGCGGAAGTGCAAAGACTGAGGCAGATTACCGGAGAAACTCAAGGAGCCGACCCTCAACTAACAGAGCAGCTTAATCAAATCGAAACCGAACTCGAAAAAGTCAAGTTGGTAAACCAAATCGAGAAAATGTCCAATACTGTTAAAAGTAAGGAGATTCAAAATGAATCGGACCAATAACTACCTCACTTTGATTTCAGGAGAAATCATCCGGGCGCGAAGAAATACCGGGGCACAGTCTCCGAAGCAGTTTGCAGAGGCCTATCTACAATCCGACTGCAATCTGGCCTTCTCAAGAATGCACGAAGAAATCTTTTCTCTGCTTCAAGAGATAACCGAAAAACGCAATGCACGCGTGGCGATAGCAGCCCCGCGAGGCCACGCAAAAAGCACAATAATTGCAATGGTCTACCCTTTATGGTGCGTGCTGTACGGAAAAGAGAGCTTCGTGCTGATTGTTTCAAACACCTCGGATCAGGCCGTCCAGCGGCTGAACGACATCAAGAAACAATTGGAGACCAACCCGCTGTTTCTAAGTGATTTTCCTGAAGTCTGCACAAGCAAAAAGCAAACACCCTGGCGTAGCAACCGAATCCTGCTCGCCAATGGCGCAATGATATCGGCCTTTGGTGCAGGACAGCAGCTCCGAGGCGTCAAAAAGGGCAAGGACAGACCTGGTCTTATCATATGTGATGACCTTGAGAATCTTGAGCAGGTCAGGGAAGAGCAGCAGCGTGAAAAGCTCAAATCGTGGTTTAGCGGCACACTGATGAATGCCGGCCATCCGGCAACCAATGTTATCGTGACCGGCAATGTATTGCACTACGATTCGTTACTAGCCAACTTTCTTGACCCCATCTGCAATCCTGGTTGGATTGCCAAAAAATATAAGGCTATCGAAAAATTAAGCGACCATCCCGAACTCTGGCAGCAATGGTCATCTATTTTTCGGGGTCTTTCAGAGTTTGGAGAAGAAACCGGCCCCGAGGCTGCAAAGGCATACTTCGAAGCCAATTGTAAAACGATGCTGGAAGGTACCCAGGTGCTCTGGCCGCAGCGCGAAGATTATCACAGCCTTATGGCCATGCTTGAATGTGATGGAACCGATACTTTTTACCGTGAAAAACAGAATGAGCCGCTCGACCCCGATGAGTGTATTTTCAGAGAAGAAAACTTCCATTACTGGGACCATAAATATGAGAACTCGCCACAGCTTATTCAATCCTTGGGTAAAAATGCCAGATTATCTGCAGCATGTGATCCCAGCATGGGTAACGGGAAAAGGAGTGATTACTCTGCAATTATTGTTGTTGTAAAAGACAAGCGTGATGGTGTTCACTATGTTATTGCTGCAGACATAGTCCGTCGAACACCGGATCAAACAATCGAAAAAATCATCGAGTACTGCAGGATATATCCCATCGCTGGATTTGCATTCGAAAAAAATCAATTTCAAGAGATCATGTTGGACAACTTAACTTGGCGAGCCCAGCAGGCCGGTGTCAGTTTTAATAGCCGTCCGATTAACAGCAAGACAAATAAACAGGCACGGATTGAAGGCCTTGAGGCTCTCGTCACTCAGGGGCTGATAGTTTTCAGCCGGCGCCACCAAATCCTACTGGAACAGTTACGCCAGTTTCCTCTCGGTAAACACGATGATGGCCCCGATGCCCTGGAAATGGCAATTCAAGTGGCACGATATAAGGTAGGCCGTGTATATTGTCCCTGGTTGTAGGTTGCAACCATCGTAGATTGGCCGAGTTTGGAGGTAGAATACCGCCACTATTGCTGGATCACAAAAATAATTGCTTCCCCTGCCAAAATCGGGCCAGAAAATACCAAAAAGGCGGATAATTTCACAAATATCTGGGCAGATAAGCCAATATTGTCTTGATAAATCCACCCATATAGGCTTCAATAGAACTGATTATAAATCTTTTAATGGACTAAACTTACATGATTTCGACAAAACTCAAATACCCGCCGGCGTTCTATATATGCCGTTGGTTTATCCCGGGTTCGGCTGGGACAATTTAATGAATGAACCTCCCGGAACAACTACCAAGCCCCGGCTGAAGGGTAGTTTTCTGGCAACAATTTCTCACGGCAAAGAATATCAGGGCCAAAGCAGCCATATTCGATGCCAAACATCTCATCAATAATATGCCAAATAATGCAAATATATTGGGCAAATTGCCCAAAATAGACTTGCTATGATCCCCACTATATGGCTCTATAGGGTTGATGTAACCCTTTAATTAGAGGACAGTTACATGATTAGAAGAAACAGTCTTACAGGCTCAGGGAACGGGACCGTCGGCTACGTCCGCCGTTCCACGGACAAGCAGGAACAGTCCATCGAAGACCAGAAAAACGCTATCAGTGCTTATATCGCTGAAAATGGCCTTCGCTTCCTGAGATTCTACGTCGATGATGCCATCAGCGGCA
>JBGVTO010000185.1:0-7707 GCA_041862635.1 Phycisphaerae bacterium
GCTCACCCAATAAGGCCTGGATTTGCTCGGCTCGGCCGTTACTTTCGCACATTCTTTTCTGCATTTGAGCCGATGCGACGAACTCAAGCGTCAACACGCTAGCCTCAAATTGAGCCGGCACGGCGGAGCTTAACAGCCCGCCGGTACCCGGCCCGAGTTTGGCTGCAATAACTCCCAAGAGACTTTGCCAATTGTCTTGTATCGAGTGTATATCAATCAGTCCGAATAAATCCGACGGTTTGCTGATTTGCGGTTTGATTGGCTGGGCAATGGCCTTGATGGGTATGTTATGGCCGGGCGGTCGGTTTTTTTTTATGTTAGGCGATGCACCTGATTGTAATCGCGAAAGAAGCTCATCCACATTCAGGAAATGTTCGCTTAAGGCAAATCGCAACAGCGATGCTTCTAAAAGTGCCCGGCCTGTATCGCTGTTTTTGATGGCCCATCGCAGCTTCTCCAGCGTCGAGATGTTGTAAACAAGCCCGGCAATATCAAATTTTTCAGCTAATTCGCCGGCCCGCTTTCGCTGCTGGCCGGTCAAAATCACAAGCTCGCTCTGCGGACCTGTGGATTTAACCACCATCAAATCGCGCATATAATCAATAAGCGAATCAACAATCTGGACCTCACTTATACCGGTACGGATTAAATCCTCTATCGCTGCAAGTGCCCCGGCTGGGTCACTGTCGCCGATTTGCCCGATGAGATTCCAGATTTTCTCGCTGTTCGGACAGCCTAAAAACTCCTCAAGCAGCCGGCTGCTCAGCGGTTCGATACCGGTGCTTATTAGCCTGTCCAGCAGACTCAGGGCATCTCTCATCGAGCCGTTTGCCATTTTCGCTAACGGCAGGACTAAATCCTCCTCATACTTTATCTTTTCCTTTTTGAGTATGAACTTCAACTGCCCGGCTATCGAGGCAGGCCCTATATTGTTGAAATCGAATCTCTGGCATCTCGATTGAATTGTGAGGATGACCTTGTTCGGCTCAGTGGTGGCGAAAATAAATTTGATATGGCTGGGCGGCTCCTCCAAGGTCTTCAGAAGTGCATTGAAAGCAGAAACAGTGAGCATATGCACTTCGTCGATAATGTAAATCTTAAATCTTGAACGCGCAGGCCGATATATAACATTCTCTCGAAGCTCACGAATTTCATCAACTCTATTGTTTGACGCACCGTCTATCTCGATGACGTCGATATCTTCGCCGATGTTTATGGCAGTACAGCTATCGCACTTACAGCACGGCTCTGTGGTAGGCTCATTGACGGCAAGGCAATTGAGCGCTTTTGCCAGCACCCGCGCCATAGTGGTTTTACCGACGCCGCGAGTGCCCGCAAAAAGGTAGGCGTGCGCGACCCTGTCGGTCTTTATAGCGTTTTTCAGCGTCTGAGCGATAGGGTCCTGGCCGATGACATCATCGAACGTCTGCGACCTGTATTTTCTTGCAAGAACAGTATAAGCCATTTGTAATTGACTATTGATTATTTACTATTGATTATTTATTGTGCTCCAGTACATCCGTAGTATAGTAGAAAAAATGGCAATTTCCATAAAAATTTTAAATTGACATTTTTTCCAGCAATGGTAAATTCCGTATTCTGTTATCAGTATCTCAGGTCCGCTATCTTTTGGCGGAATAAATATCAAAGAGCCGCCTGTGGCGGAATCGATTATAAAGGGGATTGATTATGATAGTCAGAATTGAAGATACTTGCACTGCCTGCGGGCTTTGTGTGGATACCTGCCCTGAAGTTTTCGACTTGGGCGACGAGATGGCCCAGGTTATCGTCGATGATGTGCCTGAAGAGTACGAAGATGCCGTTCAGGAGGCCGCCGAAGAATGCCCTGTCGAGGCAATCATCGTGGAATAACCACCGGCAGAATCCGTCGGGTTCAATAATCATCGATAGGAACTACATAAGAATTCATGTTTTGTGTATGCGTTTTTGCCCGCTGTCACTGAAGCCTGGAGTTAGTTTTCCTGTCTTCGCAGCATAAAAACGCCTAACGAAAAGGCCGAAATTCCAATTGCCAGTAAAACCAAACACGGGCTAATCATTTCCGTGAATCTGAAGTCGCGCCAGATAGCCCCTTCAAGAGCAAGTATGCCCCATTTCACCGGACTGAAATGACTGAGCGCTCGCAACCACGATGGCATGAAAGCCAGCGGCATCATAGCCCCCCCCAACATGCCCATAATCATAAGTATTGCCCAGCCTGCTGCACCAACACTCTGCTCAGTGCGTCCCAACGTACATATAAACATCATAAGGCCAACGAAACACAGTATCGTGCAGAGCACCCCCAGAATAAATAGCGGCAGGTTGCCCATGGGCATCTTGAAGATTACCTTTGCACCAAAAAACAGAATACATATTATAAAGATGCATGTGAGAAAACACGCCAGGCCTTTTCCTCCAAGAATATGAGCGTATCCCAGCGGGCCGATGCGCAAACGGTCAAAAGTGCCGTTCGTTCGCTCTTTCACAATCGAAACTGCAAATGTCGCCGTGCACATAAGAAATCCCCAGAGCAGAACCTGCGGAAATGTAATCTGAAACGGTGTAATAGGACCTTCATATTCTCTGCTGACATCCAATTTGGCAAAGTTTAACATGTCTCCATCAAAGCCTAAATTAAAGCTCTCCTCATTGGCATCCTTTAGCAGAGTGTCAAAAGAGTCAATGAAATTAAGATATAGTTCTGCCTGCTCCGCATCGAGCTCATTAGCGTTTTTCATATCTTCTCGCCAGAGGTTAACCTGTTCCCTCATCCATTTTCGGTCAATGAATTTATCGCCCAGGGCCTCAAATTGTGCCTTGGCGAGAAGTCCCTGAAGATAGCCGCTTTCCATTCTGCGCGATGGGTCCGATGCTATTTCTAACCTTGGGTCGTCGCTGTTAAACAACGCTTCAAATCCCTCTCCAAAACCCTTATTTAGGATAACCGCAGCAGCTACTTTACCCTTTCTGACCTGCTCAATTGCATCTTCCCGGCTCAGGTGGACTATTTGTAATGCTTCGTCGGACTCCAGCTTTGATATATAGGAGCTTGAAAACTCGGACTTATCCTCGTCCACTACAGCGATTTTCATCCCAGAAGGCCCTTTGCCGGCGCCGGAATATATAGCACCAAAAAACAGGGCAAACAGAACCGGAAAACCGAAGACCCAAAAAATATTGCCCTTATCACTGAGCAGTACCCGCAGGTCTTTGACGGCAAGAAATAATAACTTCTTCATTAGTCTCGAAGCCTCCGTCCGGTCAGGTTAAGAAAAACATCCTCAAGATTGGCAGTCTGAACTTTTAGCGAGCGAAAACGTGCACCGCTGCGGTTAAGCATCGCCAGAGATTGCATAGGCTGGCTGGTCGCGAACCTAATCTTCGTCTCTTCAAACTGTATATTCTTATCTTCAATGAACGGCCTTATCTTATCGGGGCCTGACAGTCTTTCTTCGAATTCGGCTTCAATATGGGAGGGGCCTCCATGCTTGACAATAAGATTCTCAACGCTGTCCATATCCAAAATCCTGCCATGGTCAAGAATCGCCACCCTGTCGCATAGACGCTGGGCTTCCTCCATATAATGCGTCGTATAGATGATTGTCCGGCCTTGTTTTTTCATATCCTCGATTGTATCGAATATCAAATTGCGTGACTGCGGGTCCACTCCGACCGTAGGCTCATCAAGCAATAAAATCGGCGGCTCATGCAAAAAGGAGCATATCATGTTAAGCCGGCGTTTCATACCACCGCTGTATTTCGAGACTCGCCCCTTGCTTCGCTCTCTCAGCCCTGCTAACTCAAGGCAGCTCCTGAGACGCTCTTTCAACTGTCGCCCGCTTAGTCCATATATCCTGCCAAAGAAACGCAGGTTTTCTTCCGCAGAAAGCTCTTCGTATATCGCCAATGCTTGTGGGACCACACCTAAAGATAAGCGAACCTCAACCAGACTCGGGTCTCTCTTTCCGTCAAGCTCCACCGCTCCGCCGTCCGGCTTCAGAAGCCCACAAAGCAATTGAATTGTGGTCGTTTTACCGGCTCCGTTAGGCCCCAGTAACCCAAAGGTTTCCCCCTTGTCCACCTCGAAGCTCACATCGTTCAGAGCAACAATGTCCCCATATCGCTTCTTTAGATTTGCAGCCTTAATCATGCACACTTATCCTATGAATACAAGAGCCAAAACCCTCGTGTCTCCTATTTTGCAAGTTCCCTCCCCCTGTCACGCGCTCTGGTAATAGCAGCCGATATCAGCTCACTAATCTCGCCGGCTGCAAGTACTTTAAGCGCTGCTTCGGTTGTTCCGCCGGGCGAAGTAACCTTGCGCCGAAGCTCAGCGGGACTTTCACCGTTCTTGTCCGCCTCGACCGCGAGCAAACCTGCCCCCTTAGCGGTCTGAAGAACCAGGTCCTTCGCCACATCTTCAGGCAGGCCCAATTCAACGCCTGCTTTTATCATCTCTTCCATCAAAAGAAAATAATAAGCCGGCCCGCTGCCGCTCACCGCCGTTACCGCGTCAATCAAATCTTCATCCTCAACGACAACGGCTTTGCCGACCGATGAAAAAATCGCCATTGCCTTATCCAGCATTGGTTTTGCCTGCTCATTAGCGAACATTGCGCTTGCTCCTTCGCCAATAAGGGCCGGCGTGTTGGGCATAACTCGTACTATTGCAATATCACCTAAAATATCCGTGACATTTGCGACCTTTATACCTGCGGCGATAGATATAACAAGCTTGTCGGTGTCTATTGCGTCTTTTATACTCTCTAAGGCCTCGGTCATATTCTGGGGCTTGATACTTAAGACAACCGTTTGAACCTTTGCCGCCAGCTCACTATTTTCTTCACAGACAATAACATTATATTTTTCAGCAAGGAATTTAAGTCGCTCAGCCCGAATATCACTTATGAAAACATTTTCAGGCGCATAAACGTTGGCCGTTATTACACCTTTGATAAGCGCCTCAGCCATATTACCGCTGCCGACAAAACCGATTGTGTCCACTTCTTTCTCCTTGTTAGATTTAATCTGAGAATTTATAATCTCATCCGTAGTATTCTGTAACATCTAATGTGACGGGTGGCAGCCTCAAGCGCAGCTTGGGGATGGCTTGGATCAAATAAACACCACGCATTTATCGTGTTACAGACCGGAAATTTTTCTGCGGTAAATATAAAACTATCTCTCCTTTGTCATCCTGAGCGGAGTGTAGCGGAGTCGAAGGAACTCACTTTACATTTTACGTTTATAAGTCTAAAATTCTGTTGTGTATTTTTCTGCGGTAAATATAAAACCAGTTACGGAGAAAAGCAATGCAAAAACAGGTCGAATATTCCGATGCAATTAAAACCAAATATCCCGAACAGGTCGTGATAGCCGTCGCAAAGGACAAAAAAGGCAAAGCCAACCCTGTTACATTAGGCTGGACAATGATTGTATCAGGGGCACCGCCGATGATGGCGATAGCCGTCGCAAAGACTCACTATTCGATAGAAGCTGTCACGCACTCAAAATGTTTTACGATTGCATTCCCATCCTCGGAGATGGCCGATGCGGCTTTGTTTTTCGGCTCAAAATCCGGCCGGGACACCGATAAATTCGCCGAGTTCGAGTGTAAGACCGAACCCGCAAAATCCATTGATTCGGTTCTGCTGACCGATGCCGTCGCCAATTTCGAATGCACACTCGAATCGCAGATACCCGTCGGCGACCACATTATCTTTGTCGGCGAGATTGTTTCCTCCCACATTAACACCGAGCCGAAAAAACGCCTATATACCACCGGCCCCGGCCATAAATTGGGCTCGGTCTCGTAAAAAGATGGAACTTTTTTATAAACTTTCCGACTTTTGCTATAGATTATGCAAAAATCGTAAGAGGGAGTTAGCCTGATGGGGGTAAAACGCAAAACCGTACTAATTGTCTTATGGACGCTGTTAGCTTTATGGTTGTTTAGCATTTGGTTCAAAAGCCGTAATGCTTTACCGCCGAACAATTTTCAACTATCGTTTGCCTGCAATGGCAAGGCCGATGAAAAACGTTTTCTCATTGAACAAGCAAATACCATAGTGGACAACAGTATGAGGTGTATCATTTCGCAAGATAGATTCATCACATATAGAATTCCAGTTGGCAACTGCGAACCGCAACGAGCTTTTTGGGCTATTAATCAAGTCGGGTTTCGACTGGAGTTCTCCCCAGATGGAAAAGAATGGTCTCCGCTCCTTTATATTGGAAAACTCCCCCAAGGAAACCCGAAAAGACTTTCACGTCAGGGTTGTGGTTTCCACTCAGAGCAAAAGAAGGCGGCTTCCGAAAGCGGGGTTGCATACTTTCGCTTTCGTGTTTCTGATGAACTCCAGGATTCGTACCCTGCAATTAAGTACTTCGGCTTGCAAGTGTCTGGCTCCAGGCCACCACAACATTTTCGTAGACCGTCTGTAGGTCGCGAGATACTGAAAAACGTCGTTGGATTGCTGCCGACGAAACTGATGGTTCTCGTTGGGTTGGGCTCCATAATAATCTGCAAAAGATGTTGGAAAGCACCTTGGCGCCTGTTCGGTATCGGCGTACTGCTATGGATAATCTCAGTTGCAGCCAAGTTTGCCTGGGCTTTCCTAACTAACAAGCCAGTGGGCAGTACCCTTCACACGATTTTACCTCCTCTGCCCGCCGACCTGATTTTCTGGGCATACCTTGGTTTACTGACTGGCATATTTGAGTGTGGAATATTCTTGCCGCTCGCAAAGTACATCCGCCAAAAAAAATGGACCTGGAACTATGCGGCTTCATTAGGAGTTGGATTCGGAGCGGTGGAAGCAGTCGCGGCCGCCATAGCTTTAGCTGCTTCGGCACGCATGCAAAGTCATATAAACCTCGGCCTTGACGCTCCATCATTCATAGGGCCGGTGGAGCGGCTGATCACGCTTGTTGTACATACAGCCTCAGTGGTGATGATAATCTATGCATTGACCAACCGAAAATGGGCTTGGTTTATCGCATCATTCCTTTACAAAAGCGGTATTGATGCCGTTGCTGCCTTTGTTCTATTGTCCGGCATCGGTTTCCTGAAGACACATCTCTGGTTTGTCGAGCTTTGTTTGTTTGCACCTTTCGCGTTCGCTGGACTTTGTCTTCTTCTGGTACTTAGGCGGCTATGGCAGCTTCAAATCGACGAAATGACCGGTAAGGAACCACCTTCCGAAAATTAGCCGGTTAGCAGCTCGAATTCTTCGCTGCTGAGAGATTGTCTTAGTTTCTGCAGGGCAATCAGCTCGATCTGGCGGACTCTTTCCTTGCTCAAGCCAAGCTCTTCGCCGATTTGCTTCAAGGTTTTTGTCTCTTTTTTTATTGGTGAGCCGACCAGACCAAAACGATTCAAGATAATATGCCGCTCGCGCTCGTTGAGATTATCTTCTATAACCTGAGTCAGGCTTCTGTGAGCTCGTTCCATTGCCGCGAAATCGGCAGCATCTTCGGCCCTCAAATCGCGATGGATACTTGCCAGCGAAGCTGTTGCGGCTTTGCCGAGCCGGCCGGTCTGAGCAGGAATCTTACGGGCGAAATCCTTGGCTATTATCCAGGATGCGAAAGTAGCAAACCGAAAGCCCCTGGTATAATCGAATTTCTCAACCGCCTGCATCAGCGAGATATTACCCTCACCGACCAAATCGAGCAAACTTGCCCCGGCGGCGGTATGTTTGC
>JBGVTO010000186.1:0-10269 GCA_041862635.1 Phycisphaerae bacterium
ATTCGCCAGTAATAAGTTGTGTCCATAAGAAGGCCGTCCGGATAAGGAAATCCGGCAACACCAACAGTAAAAACCGTCCCGGTCTGGTTTCCTCGAAACGTATCGCCAGTGCCGGTATCAACATCATCAAAATTGTCGCCGAAGTATACATCATGTGAGACCGCAGTAGGGCCAGGCATCCAGCTAAGATTTGCCCATGTTTCCGGATGCATAGCACCGACCTTCGGCTCGGGATTCACAGCCCTCTTATCCGCTACAAGCAGGGCAGTCCCCCACATGCTCGGAGTGTTCCAGCCGGTCCCATCCGTTGCGTGCCAGGAAATCTGTGTGTCCCGCCCACCTCCGTCGTCATCATCATTGATAAAGACATCGATACCAATCAGTTGGCCTGCCGTTGGTTGCTCGCCCATCATGCTCACCCACGGCAGCCTGATTTCAAAAAGATAACCGTTACCGGTCGTATCCACCGCATATTCCACGCCCTCTAAGCTGGGCTCTCCGTGGTGTTGCGCCCTGGGCGTTTCAACTTGAGTATACCACCTAAAGCAGTACTGGTGGTCATTTTCGTCCACTGAAATCCTTTTGCTGTTATCGCCATCGACGTAGACCTCAACACTGTCATCCTCCCAAGATCTGTTGTAAATCGAATCATGGAGCAACCTCTCATCTTTAACATCGACCAGCACGTACAGATATTCCCAGTCCCAAAGGGCTCTCCAAGTACCAGAGCAATCCGCAGCTCCGCTGGGTTCACTTCCTGCAATAGTGATGGTTATTTCCTGTTCTGTTGAAACCGACCATACATCGTCTACGACGCCGTCTATCACCAGCATGGACATATCCGGGCTGTGGAGAAGCACATTAGCCTCCTGAGCCGGGGCCCTGCCAACCAGACTCAACACTAACACAAAAGAATTTAGATAAATCAATTTCTTATACATAATTAGTTCTCCTTTCAAACAAAACGAACAACAATAATAGCATCTTCACCTGCCCGACTTTCTTAAAGAGTTCCAGACAACCAAGCAGAAGCTGAACTCTATTCAGCCCTTGGTATAGTTTTGCCTTCATAAATAGTTCCATTTCTACTGCATCAAAGGCTGATACCAGGCAGGCCGTTCGGGCTTATTCGGCGAATTTAGGAGCTCTCGCCATTTCTCGTCCGTTAGCCTATCGGCCATTGGGTGTTTAAACTCATAATAGGACAACACCGGGCCGGCGGCCAGGAAGGCTGAACCATCAGGTTGAGGACAGGCCACCACGATCAGGTCCACCTTAGCGACCGCCTCCTCCAGGATCATGCCGGCACTGCCACATGTATGGACATCCGCAACCAGTGTTGTTTTGAGACCCGTATCGCCAATACCTGTGACAATCCATTCCAAATCATCAGCCAAAGAATTAAGAAATAATCTGTCTTGTCCGGACAGGGATTGATTTGTCAATTCCTTTGTGACGATCTCGATAAGCCTGTTCAACATCTCTTCAAAAGACAACAACCTGTCTCTTGCCTGGTCAGACAGAACCTCCATATCGCTCAGTCCGGTTCGGGTCATCCGGGCCAGGGCCAGTAAACGTCCAAAGAACTCCGGCGAAGGTTCGATATAGGCAGGGGGGGTTGGAGGACTTGATTCGGAATAAGGTGGGACATCATAGCTTTGCTTGGCATACAATATCGTATCGTGTCGCAATTCCGTCCATGAGGTCAGGGCCGCATTGAGTGACCGCTTCGACCAAGCCGGCGTCTGCATAAAGGCCGGATACCCATCCCCATAACTGCTTATCAGGGACTGAAGACTATACAGCCAGCCCCAATACAAATTCCGATTCCAGTCCTCAGGGCCAAAGGCGCCGAATTCCTCCGCTAACTCATTGAACCGGTCCCAGTAGCCTTCATAGTCCATATCCCCGTCCTGGATAAGGATGGACTTGGCCTGTTCAGAGCCCAAAAGGGCCATAACATCCAATCCGCGGGGGTAGCCTCGTATGATACCGACAGCGGTAGTGACACTTGTGAATGGAAGGTCATTGAAATCGCCCGTGTAGCTCCCGACCTGAGGAAAGACCAGGTTCTGGAACATATAAGAATCGGGGATAAATCGCTGGCCCATCAAACGCATGCCTTTGGACTTATCAAGAATCTCGTTCAGAGTCTCTTCGGTAACCGGAGGCACTACAACGGGATTGCCGGTACCACCAAATATCTGAGGAGATGGCAACAGGGCCAGCTCGGTCCTGATTTGATGGAAGTTATTGGGGTCATCCAAATCAGCGAATACATATTCCTGGCCAAACACCCTGTCTAAAGCCCACAGATAGTCATATGGTGTCAGATCGTCGGCCAGGCCCACATAAAAAGCAGTGACCGTGTATATACGATTCCAGATTTCACTTGCCCAGCGATCTTCGACTTGTTGCGAATCGAGGGAGATGGCTAAAAAGCAGGCCTGCAGAGTCTGTATCCTGGCATCGTAGGGACTAATCAAAGCATCACCGAATGGCCCCCAGTTCTCATGGCCCTTGAGCAGGAATGCCATGCGCCCGTACCACATCAGGGTTTTGAAGTATCGTCTGAGAACTTCGCTTCGGGTGTAGTGACCTCGCGGCACGTACTGGGAGTAGTCTTCTTTATAGATGAAGATGTCGCTGTTCTTAAATCCTGAATGTTCCTCGATCTTGGCCAGCTCGCTGGAGACCTCATCGGACACGATCTGGGGGACCGGGGACGACGAGCCGATCAACTGAGCGGCCACCGCAAGATATGCTACGTTCCGCCTGGCAGCCTCTTTTAGGTCCCCTTCGAGCCGACCATAGAGATGCAGGGCATCATTAAGGAGGGTGTCCGTCAGCATTAGGATATCATCATAGAACTCCTGCTCTTCGATCTCTTTGAGGGTTTCACCAAATTGAACATGATACAGGTGCAGGAGAGTATCTGAGGTAACAAACAGGGTAATATTATCATATCGCAGATATCTGTACGGACTTACGATATCTTCGCTATCCCAACCGAAGTCATACTCAATGACAACAAAGCCATTTTGGCTGATGAGGTCCTTAACCTGATCCAGACCCAGCTTCTGATTCACATGGTCATAGTTAGTGAGCAAACCAAGATCTAACGGCAATTCATAACTTACTGTGTTAGGCTCGATAAGGAGTTCCCAGGGCTCATAATAAGCAGCAAAGTTCGGCTCAACCGGGCCTTGTTGGGTGTTGGAGCCCGGGTCGTTCACATCCATGGGGTTGGCCCAGGCTTGGCCCGTTATCAGCAGGGCAGAAGCTATCACCAAGCAGGTTTCGACAATAACTGTAATTTTGTCACGTTTCACGATTTTTCTCCCTATTTCATTGTATTTCTCAGGTTTTTCTCCTTGAACACTTTTTAGAAGCCGTGAATCAAGAATTAGCTTAAAAACATCTACTTCTTTCTATTCCGCTCGGCCTGATTCTCTTGAGCAGGCAATGCAAAGAAGCTGATTCCATAATGATATACGCAGAAAAATCTACATATTGCAGGAATTTCAAAAAAATGATGGAACTTGTTGCCCTTGAAGCTTGCAGATACGACTTTTTGTGGTACAATATGCTAGTCATCCTTGAGCACATAGGGAGTGCATTCTCTGAGATTAAGAGCTTTATGGCAAACGAGATTCGTGCTGTTTTGCGCAAATTTGTACTTTCGGAATATCGGCTATGAAGTCGGACGAATATACAAGTATGGGAGGAACCGGGGGAAGCTTCCAGAACACTCACTGGAGTGCCATAGAAAGGATAGGAACGGATGATGATATTAGCAGCAGGGCGCTGGTGGGTGATCTGCTCAGGACCTACTGGAAACCCGTATACTGCTATTTGCGACACAAGGGGTTTGACAACGAGGAGGCCAAGGACCTTACGCAAGGTTTCTTCCAAGAAGTCGTCCTGGGCCGCGAACTGATTCAACGAGCGGATCGAACAAGGGGGCGTTTTCGGACACTTCTCTTGAGGGCTTTGGATCGCTATCTGGTCAGCGTGCAGCGAAAAGAAACCGCCCGTAAACGGATGCCTCAGGACAAACTCATTTCGCTGGAAGATTCAGCCTTTTACGAGCTGCCGGAAGCGGTCGGTAGTCTAAATTCTGAAGAGGTATTCCACTACACCTGGGTATGCGAGCTGTTGGATCGTATGCTTGGAAAGGTTGAAACAGAGTGCCGCCAGCGCGGTATGGCAATACACTGGGATAT
The DNA here is from genome assembly GCA_041862635.1 of Phycisphaerae bacterium. Classification (GTDB taxonomy): domain Bacteria; phylum Planctomycetota; class Phycisphaerae; order Sedimentisphaerales; family Anaerobacaceae; genus NIOZ-UU13. The sequence goes on from JBGVTO010000186.1 coordinate 4,227, forward strand.
GTTTTACGATAGGGTTCTGCAGCCTATTATAACGTGTACTGAACCGCCGCTGCTTGAAGAACTCTGTCACAAATATGGCATTGATGCGAAGGCAAAGGCTTCCAGCATGATTTTTACCGTCAAGCGGCGTTTTCGGGCCGCGATGAAGCGTCTGCTGCGCCAATCGGTAGCATCAGAAACCCAGATCAACGAGGAAATGCTGGAATTAATGAAGTTCCTCGGAAAAAGACAGCAATATTGCCAATAAATCGCGTATTATATAGTAAAGAGTGCGATAGGTCGTTTGCGCGTTTAGGTACAAACAGAAGAGATTAGAAGCATATCGTGCTTATTAAGTCTTTAAGCTTTGAAATGAGCAGGAAAAGAAAATCAACGTTCGGGCTGCGACTTGACCAGCTCGCGGACATCTTCGCAGTGGCTGCAAAGGATAAAGCACCGACAGAAGCGGACCGCGCCGACAAACGTTTGGCGGAGATGCTGCGGCGCCAGCTCACGGAGGTTATTCCGGGGAACAGCTTGCTGTTTTCGGCCACCTCAGAGGTCTCAGCGACCCGGCAGTGCGACTTGACTTCACTGACAGGCCGGTCCTTGCTGCAAGCATTGTTCAGCCCTGAATCCGGTGTAAGCCAGCTCCAAGCGGTCAAGGAAGCAAGCAAGCGCTTGACTACGACGTTAGTTTTCGAAACGGAACGTGCCGAGGCAACGACAATATATCATGCAGCTATCGCGAGCTGCCTGGTACATCACGACAAGAAGATCACGCAGCATTCTTACGACAAGCTGGATGAATCTTTTGCCTTGCTGATCGAGAAAAAGTGGATGGCCCAGGAACTCATAGAGCTGTTTTCTCGTGCCCGTCGTATTTGCCAAAGCAAGCGGAGAAAGAAATGAAATCGAACGAAGAGGACAAGCCGGAGCGTCTTCCGAGTGTCAGTGCTCCCGGGACAGGATCGGCCAATCTCTCGGCCCCACCCAAAGTTGAGGGATATGAGATACTCCGCATTCTTGGCGAGGGTGGAATGGGTGTCGTTTATCTGGCTCGACAGAAGGTCCCCGTCCAGCGTTTGGTAGCGTTGAAGATTGTAAAGCCCGGCATGGATTCGGCTCGCGTTATCACCCGCTTCGAAGCCGAGCGGCAGGCCTTGGCCCTGCTGGATCATCCGAACATCGCTCAGGTTTACGATGCGGGTACCACTAAGGATGGGCACCCTTACTTTTCAATGGAATATGTCAGTGGTCCGCCCATTACTGAATACTGTGATAAGCAAAGGCTTAGTATTGAGGAACGACTCGAACTGTTCATCCAGGTCTGTGAAGGCGTTCAGCATGCCCACCAGAAGGGCATCATTCACAGGGACATTAAGCCGTCGAACGTGCTGGTTTACACAGAGGACAATAAGCCGCTGCCCAAAATTATTGACTTCGGGGTCGCCAAGGCACTCACTGCGCCCTTGACAGAGCAAACCTTTTTTACCGAGCAGGGTCAGTTACTTGGTACGCCGGAGTATATGAGTCCTGAGCAGGCGGAGATGACCAGGCAGGATATCGACATCCGCTCGGATATTTACTCGCTGGGTGTACTGCTATATGTGCTATTGACCGGCGCGCTGCCATTCGACCGAAAGACGCTGGAACGGGCCGGCTTCGCCGAAATTCTAAGAACCATTAGGGAACAGGATCCGCCACGCCCCAGCACGCGTCTGTCGAGCCTGGGCGTGGAGGCTAAGCACGTTGCCGAAAGCCGCCGCACACAGGTTGGAGCCTTAACCAGACGCCTGCACAAAGAGCTGGAATGGATTCCTCTCAAGGCGATGCGGAAGGAACGCTCCCACCGTTATGAATCCGCTGCCCAGTTTGCACGTGACATTCAAAGCTACCTAAAAGGTGAACCGCTAATCGCCGGACCCGAATCTCGAATATACAGGGTTCGAAAGTTCGTCCGCCGCAACCGAGCATTAGTCACTGGGACTTTTATCGTGTTTGTAGTGCTCATAGCCGGCCTTATGGGAATAGCGGTATTCGCTGTTAAGGCAGAGCAGCGGCGCACCGAGGCCGAGCGTCAAGCCCGTGTTGCACAAGCGGTTGCCGACTTCCTCAATAAAGACCTTTTGGCGTCTGTGGACCCAGCACGAGCCAGAGGACGTGATGTAACCGTTCGAGAAGTGCTGGATGTGGCGTCCCGACGGATTGAGGGCAGATTTAACGATGACCCATTGGTCGAAGCGTCCGTTCGTAACACTTTGGGAAAGACGTACAACGGACTTGGTCTTTATAAGGAAGCTGAGGAGCACCTGGAGCGTGCGCTGGATATCCGTCTGAACCGTTTGGGCCGTGATTGCAGAGATACACTCGATGTCATGAATAATCTGGCGTTACTCTACAAAGACCAGGGACGATATGAGGAAGCCGACCGACTATTTAACATTTTGATTGAAACTGGAATTCGTATTTTGGGCGAAGACGATCGAGCCACACTCAATTTTATGAATAATCGGGCCCTCCTATACATGCGCATTGGTCGCTACGCCGAGGCGGAAAAGCTGCTTGCCAAATCGCTGGATATTAAATATCGCACACTCGGCGAGGGGCATCCTGACACACTCAATACGATGAATAATCTGGCTTTGGTGTACAAAGCGCATAATCAGTACGATGAAGCCGAACGGCTGCTTGAAAAAGCGCTGCGGATTAAGCGTCGCGTGCTGGGAAATGAACATCCTGATACTCTTAGGACAATGACCAATCTGGCCGCCCTCTGGCGTACTCTCGGGCAATATGAGAGGGCGGAAGCGTTGCTTTCGGAAGTCTTGAAAATAGACCGGCGGGTATTAGGGAAGGAACACCCGGACACATTGACTGCCATTAACGCCCTTGCCCGAGTGTTCCTGGATAAGGGTGATTATCAAGGGGCAGAGCAGCTATATCTCAAGGTTCTGGAAATCAGGAAGCGAGTATTGGGAGAGGAACACCCGGAAACACTTCATACGACGGCCAAGCTGGCCACTGTCTGGAGTCGTCTCGGGCAGTATGGGAGGGCAGAAGCACTGCTTATAGATGTCGTGGAAAAAGACCAGCGGATATTAGGGGAGGATAACCCGGAGACATTGGCTGCTATGATTGCCCTTGCTTGGGTGTACGGGGGTCAGAGTCAGTATCGAAAGGCAGAGCAGCTATTCGTCAAGGTACTGGAAATCAGGAAGCATGTACTGGGTAATGAGCATGCGGATACGCTGGGCGCGATGAACAACCTTGCTATGCTGTACAATAACCAGGGAAGGTATATGGAGGCTCAACCGTTGTACCTCAAGATAGTGGAAATCAGCAAACGGCTGCTTGGTGAGGAACATCCGGATACTCTACAGTTCATTCATAACCTTGCGATTTTATACAAGAACCAAGAGCGGTACCAGAAAGCTGAATCGTCGCTACTAAAGTTGTACGAATTGAGAAAGCGTATATTCGGCGAGAGACATTCAGAAACTATTCACATCGGACACGACCTTATCGCACTCTATGAAGCCTGGAATAAACCGAAAGAAACCAAGAAGTGGCGAATGAGACTGCATGGGGATGAGGCCGAACCAGCCACAGTTCGAGAGCCTAAATTTGCAATTCCTGAAGAGAGCTTGGAAATATCGGAAGAGTTACACGTATGCGCAGCGAACCTGGAGAAGATCTATACCGCGATCAACAAGTACGGAAAGGACAAAGGCAAACTGCCTGACTGGCTCTCAGACCTCGCTCCCGACTACCTTGGCGAGGAGACGTTGCTCTGTCCGAGCGACCCCGACTATAAGGCGCAATATTCGCCCGACCCAAAGCTACCATGCAGCTACTCTTGGGAGCTATCATCAGACCAGATCCCCGTCGGCTGGGACCCAACCCGCAGAACGCTATATCGGGACTGGAAGACTCAACAGGCGAAACTCTTTGGTGATGTCGTGCCGATGGTTCGCTGTCATCATCACGGCGATCAAAAGGTGCTTAATCTGTCCATGGGCGGCCAGATCTATTGGGGCCGGCTCGATTGGGAATACATGTTCAAGCCGGACTACCGCTTTGGGGACGAACGAAGCCGGCCAGACCCCAATGACGCGCGCCAGACGGTCCCGCTACCGGCGACTGTCAGGACACTGCTCGGCACAATGACCGACACCGATATTGTCCGTGAAGCTGTGGCACGCCAGCTTGGCAAAAAGCCTCAAGAGCTTACCGATGAGGACTACAAAGAGGTTGAACAGCTTGACCTGTCCCGCTCAGAGATATCTGAACTTGAGACTCTGAGAGCCCTTGTCAAGCTGAAAGAGCTCTGCCTGCACGATTCTCAGATAAGCAACCTTGAACCACTGACCTCGCTAACCAGCTTACGAGAACTCTGTCTCTCACGCACGCGGGTAAGTAGTCTTCATCCAGTCGCGAGCCTCACAAATCTGCAAAAGCTTCGGGTTAATGGTACGAAGGCAAAAAAACTTGAACCTCTGCGGAACCTTACCGGCCTTGAGTTGCTCGATCTGGGGTACACGCCAGTGACCAACATCGAACCTTTGCGGGGACTTACAAACCTGAAGATGCTTTGGATACCTGCCACGCAGGCGCGCGGGCTTGAAAACCTCAGGAACTTAGTAAACTTACAGGAACTGTACCTTTGGGACACAGAGGTAAGTGATCTTGAGCCTCTAAAGGCCCTCACCAGTCTGGAATGCCTGCAACTCGCTGGGACAAAAGTTGATAATATTGAGCCTCTGAGACGTTTGACGTCGCTGCAACGACTTTACCTCGGCGGCACGCCCATCACCGACCTTGGGCCGCTGGTGGGCCTAACCAAACTTCAGGTTCTTTGCCTTGCAAATACACAAGTCAAAGACCTCAGCCCCCTGAAGGCCCTTGTGAGCCTGCAAGAGATTCACCTATGTGGCACAAACGTGAGCGATGAGCAGGTGACGGAATTGCAGAAGGCGCTACCGAAGGTGAGTATTTATCGAAAGCAGGCTAAATGTCCCTAAAACATGCTTTGATAAGTTATTAGTCCCCACTCGATGCAGAATCCAGTACCATCAATAAATCTGGATTCCCGCGAAAGGGCCTGTTGCCAAAGTTCAAAAGGGACGTTTTGAGATTGCCGCGCGATTTTTCAAATCGCTCGCAATGACCTAAAAATGTACTTTAAGTCATAGCGAGGAGCGAAGCGACGAAGCAATCTCGACTTTCTCAACAGACCCTTTCGCGGGAATGACAATCCATCATTTGAGCCTTGACAGAGCGTTAGTAGTCTGTCAAGCTTGAATCTATAAGTTGTCTTCCCATGGTTGGGTGGCAGCCTCAAAGCCGAAGGCTTTGGGGATGGTGAATGTAGGAGAAGCCATCCCCAAGCTGCGCTTGAGGCTGCCACTCCTCCAAGCTATTAAATCAATTTGACAGACTACTATGATAATTCGGCAACGCGCAACGAAACCTCAGTATTCCCGCTGTTTAGTGATACCCGGCTGAGGAACGGGATATTTTCCATCAGGCCCGGCCTGCAGGGGCGCAGGAGAATCCATCGTCAGCTTGTCCAGGCCGGGCGCCATCTCGTGGTCGCAGTTGAGAATCTCGTCGTAGGTGATTTCCTGGCCGGTGTGCGCGGCCATGCGGCCCAGACTCGTCACGAGGCTGGTCCGGACGCCGCGCTCGGTTTCATTGTAGGGCTTGTCGTTGCGGATGGCGTCCATCAGATCGTTCCATTCGTTTTGATATGGATTCCGCTCGTCCGGTCTGACTTTGGATTCCCAGAGCAAGTTTGAGCGTATTGGATTCTGGCCCCTGTAAGTGCTGGAGGGCATTCCACAGTCACCGTTCTTGGAGACGATCGCCATGCCTTTGCTGCCATGGGCGTAGCTGGAGTAAATGTTTGTGCAGCCCTCGATGCAGCGTCCATCCAAGAAGAATTTGCTGCCGTCGGCGTAGGTGTATTCCACCGAATACGTATCGAAATTCTGGTCCACGTAAGTGATGCCTTCGGGACTCTTACGATAATGGCGGCCGCCCACGGCCTGGGCCTTGATCG
>JBGVTO010000187.1:0-10372 GCA_041862635.1 Phycisphaerae bacterium
GGGGCTGGAAACGTGGAAAGGTTGAGATATTGTGACACTCGCAGACGAAAGGGCGAGTAAACGGTGAAAACAAAATTCGACCTAAACCAACGCGCCAGTCCTCGACCCTACTACGGGTGAAAAGAAATGTGTTAATCATGTAATTTTTTGGTTACTAGCCATAGACACAAACCGGTTTGCTTTCCGGCACAGTATACTGAACCTGCTGGAATTACCTTGCAATTAAGATGAAATTACAGTATCATGAGACTTGAAGTTTGTAGTAGTGATTCGGTGAAGTGTATATGGGAAATCCCGGTTAAGATATGGGCATTTGACCTTGGGCGTGTTTCCCAATGCTCTGAGAATACCCGTGAACGGTTACCTTTTTTGTAAGGAAGGAGAAATACCATGTTTAGAAAATTGGCCTATTTGGTTTCTTTTGTTTTAGTGTTGGGACTGGTGGGTAATGTCTCCGCCGATGTGCAGTTTACCGATGCCACTGGCGACCACCTCTGGAGCACGCCGGAAAACTGGGCCACCGGCGCACTCCCCACACTCAACGATGGATACATCAGAATCTTCAAGGTCCCGGGTGCAACTATTATGGCGGGCGAATCTTACGTTTGTAATGGAATACATCTTGGAAACACTGGTGAGGTAGCGGGTGCGCTGACATTGCAGGGTGGAACCCTTGAGGTGCTCGGTGCCCTCAACTGCGGTTTCAAAGGTCCGGGCACCATCAATATGATCGACGGAACGCTTCTGATCCCGGGTACCTTCAAGATTGCAAGGGATCCTGGAGCCGTCGGTCACATCAATCTGAACGGTGGAACTATTACCGCCAACAACTTTCTAATGAGAGAGAGAAGGTTCTGTGGGTACTATGGATGTGGGTGGCGGTATGCTGACAGTAAACGGCAATGAAATCTCGTTGGTCCAGGAATACATTGACAATGGCTGGATTACCGCCTATGACGGCAACGGCACGCCGCATTTGGATTATGACGTTACGAATCCAGGCCAAACCACGTTGACGGCTGTCCACAAACTTAATCCTAATCCGGCCAACCGTGATATCGTAAAACCAGGCGAGGTAGAGCTAAGCTGGACTTTGCCTGATCCTTTAATCCCCGGCGAGCCGGTTCAAGTCGACGTTTACTTCACGGACGACCTGCAGTTGCTGGAACAGTTTACCGATCCCGCAGCCATCCAGGTTGTTGGCAAACAGAGCGTGACTTCCATTGTCGTCCAGACAAAGCCAAAGACGAGGTACTATTGGGCCGTCGATGCCTATGTTGACAGCGCTTCTGACTTTCCGGTCGTTGGTCCTATCTTCAGCTTTATGGCGGATAATGCACCTCCTAAAGTCAACGCTGGCCCCGATATAAGCACTTTTCTGCAGGATGGTACACGCACTGGTCCCGTGAGCGGAATTGTCACGGACGATGGCGCAATTCAACCTTACACCGTGACGTGGTCGGTGGTCGAGCAGCCCAGTGACGCCGATCCCGCCCTCCCGAGTGCTGTGATTGCCGATCCTACGGCCGAGCAGGCCACGGTGACCGTGTCTGCTGAGGGCACCTATGTCTTACAGTTGGAGGCCAACGATGGTGAGTATACCAGTTCCGATACCATGACGATCAATGTGCATCCGGACGATTGGACAGAATAGGGCATTGGGACTGTGAATCCATAGTGGTAAATCGTCTTCTAATTGAGTCATTGCTTGTGCTTGATGAGTAGACTTATATCTCCTTCAGAACAGATAGGATTTCTAGCTTCCAGGGCGTTTGATATGCGTTTCAGACGCCTCTTCCAGAAGCTAAAAAACACCCTGATTTTCAGGTGACATCGTGTCTCCGTTTTGTCACTACAAACGCCAAATTTAACGTTCGATGAAAGCGCCAAATCCCAAATATTTGCAAAAAAACAAAGATTTTTTTATTCGTATCGGATTAAGTATACGGTGACGAAGAAATGTATCAATCGTATAACTTCTTGGGGATAACATTACCATTGCAGATTTTAATCCTGCATCGTTTTAACTGATGCAATACGATTGACATAAACTGCTTTTTTACGGATACCCCATACTACATTTGTTATGGGTAGCCTATCCAATTCCGGAAAGTAAAATGTTATAATCCCAACATTCCACCACCTGAGAATCACATCATCTGTGTCAATCTGGTGTCTCAGGTCATCCCTGTCGACTGAGTCATTGGATTCGGACAATCCATGTTGTAATTCAAGCCTGTTTGGCAAAAAAACCCAATAGAAAAATAGACTTTTGATCCATATCAACTTTAGGAAAATAGACCATATATATGCAAGAAGGATGTATCCCAACGGCTCGATATTAACGCCCAAGTGCCTGAAACCTTTGAAGAAGCCCAGAAATGTTTGTGGCCCATGCAGTAAAAGTATCAACAGAATGATGATAAAACTTCCTAATAACAGCCCTAATGTTACAGGCTTTAGTTTAAATATTGCAACTGCTGCATTCAGAGCCCCGAATACCAGAACAATCCCACCAATGACATCCTGGATTACAGGCATTACCTCTGAACCTCCAAGTATCAAATTCAACAGTAAACCTAACACACCAGCGATAGTCATCAATAACATTGTTGGTAGAAATAAAATCGGCCACCCCCAATTATAACCGGATAGCCACACTTTTATGTTTGGGTTTTGCCTTACCTCATTATCCCTTTCATATCTTGTCTTCGCACTCTTTGTCATTTTAAATATAAGCACCAAAACCAGAAGAACTAAGGTTATTATAAATACGCAATACAATGAAAACATCCTGTTAGAAACGAATGAAAAAGTACCATCCGATACATCCTTAATTATGCTACGTATCATTAAGTAATATATATACACGAAGATGGCAAAAAAATCAGAGAAAAGTAACAGTGTTTTTAACTTGTATTTGTTCGGGGGAAGAACATGCTTTAATGTTTCGTGCCCTTGACGTGTACCCCCAGTTTCAGTTGTTTGATTATCTTCATTCATGATATATCTCCCAACATTCCACAAAATCCTGCCATTCGGTCTGCAGCACTTTTTTCTCTTTTAGAATGCGATATCACTATTCTAAGCTTCAATCTTTTTTACAGTTTATCGTCTGATAATCGCAGTGAATCACAATTGTAACACCACAAATATGCACAAATCAGTTCTTAGGTATCAGTTCCCACCATAGGCGGAGATAGTCCTGAACTTTTGAGAATCCACCAGATATCTTCGGTGTCGTTAAGTAGCTGGTGTCCACGCCACTTTGTCATATTTTGACAGTACGTTAGAAAAATAGATACTCAGCCAAATATCAGGTGTAAAGGCCCAAATAAAGTGCACCAGCGCTTTTATGAACCTCCTTGAGGTACATCTACTTGTGGATCTCTCCACGAAACTTTTCCGCTTCACGAGCCAGTTTTTCGGCCAGTTCATGCATGTCGGCCTCGTGTAGTCTTTGGGCTGCCTTTAACATGTTATCGACCGCCTCGTTCAATATGCGAGTGCGTTGCTCAGAGTTGTGCGAAGACTCTTGATGTGGCTGTTTGCGGTCATGTCCACGCTCCATCTCCTCAATCTTTCTCCGAATGTCATCTACTTGGCGTTCCAGTCCTTCAGCTTCATTATGTCGTCCTTCCCGACGGAGTTGGTCGATCTTCTCCCTCAAATTACCGATACGCCGGTGCATCTCTTCGATGGGTTGCGGATCATGACGAGGCTGCTCCTGGCCGTGTTCCCGCTCCATTTCCTCGATTTCTCGCTTAATCTTTTCTACTTCGCGTTCCAGTCCTGCAGCTTCTTCATGTCTTCCTTCCCGACGAAGGTAGTCGATCTTCTCATTCAAATTACCGATACGCCGGTGCATTTCCTCGATTTGTTGCGGATCACGATGGGGCTGTCCCTGGTCTTGTCCCCGTTCCATTTCCCCGATTTTTCGCTTAATCTCTTCTACTTCGCGTTCCAGTCCTGCAGCTTCTTCGTGTCGTCCTTCCCGACGGAGCTGATCAATCTTCTCCTTCAGATGACCAATACGTTGGTGCATTTCTTCGATTGGTTGCGGACCATAATGAGGTGGTTCGTGGTCGTGCCTAAGATCCTTCTCTTTGATCTTGATTAAAAACATCTGCCTAAACATCTGCAATATTTCTTTACGGTGTTCTTCAACAAATTGATTTCCGATGAACGAACATAGGAAGAAGATACCCTGGGGCAGGCGAAGACTGACTTCAGGTTCATGCTTACCGGGAGCGATATCCACGAAGACAAAATTGGCTCGCATCGGTTCATCTCTGTTAGCTTCCTCCACCCAAACATGAGCTTCCACTTCATTTTTTGCTCTGAGCACTAGTAAGTGATTTTCTTTCATGGATTCAAGTTCGCCCATTAGTGAGTCAATCAGACGGCAGAGTTCTTCTTTGTTTTCAACCATGGCACTAATTCCTGACGTTTTAAAAGCCTGCAACAGGGCAACAGGAGCACTGAAGAAAATCTTAGGGCCATCGTCGATGTTAATGTCCCCACGAACTATCGTTGCGTCCGCAAAAGTGTCACCGATGAATAAGCTGAGTATAAGTGTTGGAACCGCTAACCAACTTGCTTTCATAGTTTTTCGTTTCATTTCTTTGCTCTCCTTTTCGCTAGATTTGAACCTACCGATTTAAATAATATTTCTTTAACCGCTTTGGTCACACGCCAAAACACGTATGGTTTTTAACGACTATTTTTTAATTTCTGTGTTCGCAAATAGAAAATGTGTATTACCTGGTACTACCTCCTTCCTTATAAAGTCTAATATGAACCGCCAATCGAAATGTAGAAATCTTCACCCTGTGGCACGAAGTTTCTGTACAGTTCTACTACTGGCATAATGATTCCTCTTCTATCGAAGAATTAAAAGAATTGCACCCGCTGGATGACCTCAAAGCCAAAGATGCCAGACTGCACGAGCACAAGCTTCACTAACATAATTTATACCGAATCAGCTACATTTCCGTCAAGTAAAATCCCGCAGTCAAAAACGTGACGCGCTCGAATGGCTTTATACTTATTAACCTCCTTTAATTCGCCCGGTCGGCACATCTTTGACAAACTAAAATAGCTAATCTATAATATCTTATGATCAACTACCGATCGTACTGGTTAGAATAGCCCCGATATTGAATTTGGAAGTAAGAAACTGGAGCAATCTGCAATGGCACAAAACTCTGAACATTGGCAAGTCTTCCCAAGACGAGAGCACACCCGAAGGTTGATGATATTTCTCTTTGTCCTGGTTTTACTGCTGGTTTTCTTTCAAGCGAGACATTGGTTTACTGGTCTTTATGACGAAACCGCAAGACCTCGTTTGGTAACGCCACGAGGGGACTTGGCTCAGGATGAAAAAAGCACCATTGAGCTATTCAAGCTTGTTTCTCCGTCTGTGGTTTACATCACGAGCATCGCAGTTCAAAGGGACATTTTTAGTTTCCGCGCGCTGGAGATTCCGCAAGGTACAGGATCCGGATTCGTCTGGGATGAGAACGGGTATATTGTCACCAATTTCCACGTTATTCAAGATGCTCAGGCTGCGGAGGTGACTTTGGCCGATAGTTCAAAATGGAAGGCGAAGCTCGTGGGTTTTGAGCCAGACAAAGACCTCGCCGTCTTGAAAATAGATGCGTCCAAAAAGCTTTTGCGCCCAATTACTGTTGGTACATCATCTGACCTTGAAGTCGGTCAGAAAGTTTTTGCCATCGGAAATCCTTTTGGATTCGACCAGACATTAACCACCGGTGTGATTAGCGGTCTAGGGCGGGAAATTGAGTCTGTAACGCGTCGGCCTATTGAAGGTGTCATTCAAACGGATGCCGCTATCAATCCCGGAAACTCCGGTGGTCCGCTGCTCGACAGCGCCGGACGTCTGATCGGGATCAACACTGCAATTGTTAGTCCATCTGGAGCTTACGCCGGAATCGGATTCGCCGTACCAGTCGATGTCGTGAACCGCATGGTGCCCCAAATCATTCGCTATGGAAAGGTGCAAAAGCCTGTTCTTGGTGTGACCATAGCGGAAGATCATATGGTCAGGCGTCTCGGCGCTGAAGGGGTACTCATCGTCACAGTAACACCAAACGGAGCGGCCGATAAAGCAGGTTTACGTCCAACAAGACGCGACTCGCGGGGCAGAATCTTACTTGGTGACCTGATCGTTGCTATCGACGGTAACACAGTAAGGGAATCAAGAGATCTTTTCCGAATCCTCGATTCCCACAATATAGGCGATAAGGTTAAACTCCGGGTTCGTAGGCCGGATGGGGAAATCGAGGTGAATGTTACACTTCAGGCTCAGCCTTAGCGTTTCACGCACCTATCTATTCAATTACCGTAAGATGCGAGGAGTGCCTCCGGTTGGAGGTTTATTATGTAACCAGGGTGTGGCTGATTTGCACGCCTACCCGTGGCTATTTTGCATGCCGATTACCAGTCATTAATAATGGTTATTATATTGAGCTACATTCAGATGAACATTTACTTTATTGCGATTGGAAGCACCGAGATTCGTTGAAGGTATTTAACATATTTCAATGTGTGCTACCCAAAAAAGTATCCGCAAAGACAGGATTGTCCGAGACTAACCCAAATTTGTTCCTGAATAAAAGCTTTGCTGACACCCAAATGGATTTTACTATGAATCTTGTCATTGATTTATCCTGAAAAATGCTGTAAATTTTGCTCCAAGTGGAATGGCCGAATTTTATGCAAATCATTGAAAACAAATTGGGACGGATTTTTTGGAGGTAAAATTTTAAAATGAAACCTAAAAAGAACATGAACCGCCGTGAATTGCTGGAATCGGCAGTTGCTTCTTCAATAGCGTTTACAGTGGTTCCCAGACATGTGTTGGGAGGCGCGGGTTACGTGGCTCCGAGCGATAGGGTAACCGTCGCCAATATCGGATGTGGTACGCAGGGCCTTCGCGAAATGCCAGGCATGCTTGAAAATCCGGATGTACAAATCGTGGCCGTATGCGACCCGAATAAATTTACGACCGATTACATTGATTGGTCGTCGAACGGCATCCGTGACGGAATACGTAGAACACTGGATGACCCGACCTGGGGTGCGGATATTGAAGGTATTCCAGGCGGGCGTGACATAGGCCAGGAGTACGTGGAAAAGTATTATGCCAAGAATATGCCTTCCGGGAAATACCAGGGATGTAATTCTTATGAGGATTTCCGCGAATTGCTCGAGAGGGAAAAAGACCTGGATGCCGTAAAAATCATGACACCCGACCATCTTCACGCCACGGTAGCCATTGCCGCTATGAAGAAAGCAAAGCACGCCGTTACCCATAAGCCAATTGCCAACAGGATATCGGAGGGAAGGCTGGCTATTGAAACGGCCCGCCGGAAAAAGGTCAGAACTCATCTTCTGGCCTGGAGCAGCAGACGTGAAAACGAGCTGACGCAGAAATGGATAAAAGACGGGGTAATTGGAACACTCAGGGAAATACATAACTGGTCAAATCGACCCGTGTGGCCACAATGGACATCCAATCCCACTGATACTCCTCCAATACCAAAGGGATTCAACTGGGAACTGTGGTTAGGACCTGTACCGCATCGTCCGTATCACCCGAACTATACGCATAACGTTTTTCGCGGCTGGTATGATTTCGGTGGCGGCAGCATTGCAGACATGGGACATTACAGCCTGTTTCCTTTATTCCTGACTCTTGGTATAGAGACACCGCCGATCAGCGCCGAGGCCTATGGTACAACTACGCGGACTATCGACAATCAGGTATGTAAGGCGGTGAATAATGACGTGGCCTTCCCTTATTCTTGTATGATCCGGTTCAAGTTCCCGAAACAGAGAGTTTTGCCTGCTTTCGATCTTTTCTGGTACGATGGAGGCATGAAGCCCTTTCCTCCGGAAGAATTAGAGGTAGACAATAAATCGTTACCGGCGGAGGGAATGATGTTTGTGGGTGACAAAGGCAAGATACTGGCCGGTTTCCGCGGTGAAAGACCACAGATTATCCCTGAAAAGAAAATGCGGGCTTATGCCGGGCAAAAAAGGATTCAGGAAGAAGGTCGGAGAAGAAGGTCGAACACTTGGGTAAATTCAATTAAAAACAATGAAGAATCACCCGGCAGCTTCCTGCTGGCAGGTCCGGTTACGGAGACTATCAACCTCGGTGCCGTAGCCTTAAGGGCGGGAAGAAAAGTGGACTATGATAGCGAAAGAATGAGAATAACCAACTTTCAGGAAGCAAATAAATATCTGACCCGGGAATACAGGAAGGGTTGGGAGCTTTGAAAATATATCTGATAAATTAACAACTATTTACGTCAACTGGCCGAGAATTAGACAATAGGCGAAAAGTGCTCATTTGGGAGCGCTCAGTGCCTGCGCATTAGTTCCGAAGGTTGGTAGGACAGGTCAAAGGAATTTTTTTGACAGATATCTAAGCACGTCTTTCACAGTCATAAAAGCCTTCAGAAACAACCGGTACCGTTGCTTTTGAAATGACCTAATGCAAGTTATAAGATATGAATAGAAAAGGAAGGAGTCAGATTCTGATGAGAGCAGGAGATGGCAATGCCGAAAAGCAGACTTGGATAATTACTCGAAAATAGAAATCACAGAATGAGCTGGAGTGATCGTCCTTGCTGAGCATTTGTTTGAGGAATTTCCTCCAGTCGAATAGGTTACATGCTGGAGTTGAACGAAACAGATGGCGACAGACCTCGTGCGAGAGAGACAAACGTTTTGAACACCAAAAGGGCTGGCAGCTTAGGAAACGGTCGGCCCTTCTTCGTCAGTAGTGCAGAAATCCGCTCGCCTCAGCTTTGCCACTATCTGTGGTCCACTAAACATCTTTTTCATGAGAGGTTTCCTTTCAAAAATATATATTTACTGTCGGTTATCCTCTCATAAGAACTGGATCAGTTTTTGGGTAGCAGACCACCTGTGGCCTGCCCTCGAGGGACAAAACATTCACCACCAACACATACTGGTGTATAGCCTAATTTCCCCCACACAGACTTCTGAACATTATACAAATCCTCACTGCCCTCGCTGATCGACATATCACCATGCCGGCCTGTCCCTTGCCAGTAGTCATAGTCCGACTTGCAGACTGCTAACGTTCTCGGGTCTTTCCACTTCCAGTACTCACTGTGCCCATCTACGAAAGAAAGGTTTGTCCCGTCACCGTGCCTCGCCGTAATCTGGTCCCACCATCGCTCCTGGTCATACCAGACAGTCCAGCTCGCAGGACTCAAACGACCCTCATCAAGAAATACCGCCCTTTGGCCGGGCTTACGAATCTGAGACCTTCTCTTAACTATCTGTCCCTCTGCTCCGGATATCGCATCATAACCATTCATTGCATCAACGATGGCATAAGTTACAACTTCCCCACGAATACCGGTGGGGCACTTATAGAGCTTTAAGCTCGGGCAATATTCGTACAGCAATCCTCTGATAATGCCGTCTATTCGTTGCTCTTGCGAAGCTCCACGTCCCGGCCAATACACCCAGCAGGTACCGTCTTTATTATATCCCCCGGTGCTCGTATTGCCGTTAACAATCTTGTCGTCGTTATCGTCCGCATACATAATCCACGCAAGTCCCATCTGTTTCACATTACTAAGACAGGCCGCACGTTTGCCCTGCTCTCTTGCTCGATTTAATGCCGGCATTAATATCGCCATCAAAACAGCAATAATAGCAATAACTACCAGCAGCTCGATTAGCGTAAAACCTCTTGAAACTCCACCTGCTCTGCGGCTGATAATCTTAATTTCGAAAGGTGTAAAAACTTTTATCTCGTCCATATTCCACCTTCTGTTTCTGCCGCGATTAAACTGTTAGTGGACTGTCTTATGCGAATGCTTTCGCGGCTCTACAATTAATAAAGCCCCGATTTCTTACATAATCTTTTCAAAATTTAGCGCATAGTTCCAGAGATTTGACAGAAAAATGCCTAATCTGGCATAAACAAAATTATCGGATTTAGTGTTTTTTCTTTTGGTCGGCTGATTTTACGTATCTTTCAGCCAATATTTACGTTAATAAGGGAGCTGCATAGTGTCAAGTGAAAACTTTATATGCCACGCTTAAGATTTCTACCTTTCGCCATCTCCCAAAAGAATTACATGATTGATACATTTCATTTCCTCTGTAGTAGGGTCGAGGACTGGCGCGTTGGTTTAGGTCGAATTTTGTTTTCACCGTTTACTCGCCCTTTCGTCTGCGAGTGTCACAATATCTCAACCTTTCCACGTTTCCAGCCCCCGCCTCGTCAAACGCAGCATGTGGATTTCCCACACTACGCTTTCCTATATGCTTCTTACCAAGGTTTATGTGACCTATCGCT
>JBGVTO010000188.1:0-10950 GCA_041862635.1 Phycisphaerae bacterium
CTTCGGGACAAAACAAAACTTACCTTAAAGAAGATTTTCTCTCTTTCTTATCCCGAATACACCACGGATATATCTATTATGGATGAGCCTGTTTCCCAAACTATCGCCGAGCTTCCCGGAGAAACAGCTTCCAAAAATCAGGTTTCCAGCTCCAACAAACAATAAAATACAGCCGGCATGGAATGGCTGTTCTTTAAGAAAAAACATGAGCATCGTCAATGTCATTACGAGCGAAGCGAAGCAATCTCACAATCTTTCCAATATACTATCATTGTCCAAGAGCTCTTTCCAGTTAGCTTGGTTTTCCTTTTACTTTTTTATTTTAATTTGTCTCTTATTCTTTTAATATACTCTTATGCTGGAAAAAGGGCTTGTCCAGATTTATACCGGAGACGGCAAGGGCAAAACCACCGCTACGTTCGGATTGGCACTGCGTGCAGCCGGCCAGGGAAACAAGGTCCTGATATATCAATTTTTAAAGCCGTCGTCTCTTGATATTGGCGAACGGTTCGCACTGCAATTAGGCGCTGTCAGAATCAGGACCGAAGCGCTTGATATACCCTGGAATATGTCCAAATCTTTTGAGGACAAAAAAGCTGTCGCCCGGATGCAGGCTGCAATCAGCGAGGCCCTTGAAAGAATCGCACAGACGGCGGAGAAAAGGTTTTACGATGTGCTGATACTTGACGAGATTGTATTTTGCCTTTCAAAAAACCTGGCTAAATTGGAAGATATCAAAAATATAATTGACAGAAGAGACCCTGTTGTCGAAATTGTTATGACCGGCAAAGGTGCAACCAGGGAATTGATAGAGTTAGCGGATTTGGTGACGGAAATGAAAAATATCAAGCACCCGTTTGATAATGGCCTGCCTGCCAGACGAGGTATCGAATTTTAAAACCACCCGGCTTGTTTGGATAGGCAGGCTGAGTTTGCTCGGGAAATGCTGGATTAGGCGTAAGGTATGATAGAGGTTGACAGGATAAGTAAAACTTTTCGACATCGCAAACACAAGGGCAAGGCCCCACATCAAAAAGACAAACGTGAAGATGGGAAACTGTTTTACGCGGTGAGGAATGTCACTTTCCGCGCTGAAGCCGGGACCATTTTAGGACTCCTCGGACCCAACGGGGCAGGCAAGACGACCCTGCTGAGAATGCTCTCGACCGCACTGAAACCCAGCGAGGGCACGGCCAGGTTTGATGGCGTGGATGTAGTTGAAAGACCTCTTGATGTCCGCAGAAGAATAGGTTTTCTTTCCGACAATACGGGGCTTTATGGTCGCCTCACCGCACGCGAGATGATCGAATATTACGGGAAATTACACGGCCTCGAGCAGGCAAAAATTAACAAGCGTATGGATGAGCTTTTCAGCCTTTTAGAGATGACCGCTTTTGTCGACAAACGCAACGACTCACTGTCTTCCGGTATGAAGCAGAAGGTTTCGATTGCCCGCACACTTATTCACGACCCCGAAGTCATCATATTCGATGAGCCGACCACCGGGCTCGACGTTGCTGCGGCTGAGGCCATTTTGAAATTTATTGAATCCTGCAAAGATAAGGGCAAAACAGTCCTCTTTTGCACACATCACATGCACGAGGTGGACAGGCTCTGTGATTTCGTTGTGATACTTCACAAGGGCTGGCTTTGCTTCGAAGGAAGCATTGAGCAAATGCGGTCCGATACTGGACAAACCCATCTGGACAAGGCCTTTTTGACTTTGATTGATTCCAGTGAGGTTAATCATGCGGCTTAATATTCTCACAATATACCTCAAGGAAATGAAAGAAGTATTGCGCGATAGGAAAACCCTCATATTTATGGTGGCCTTACCCACACTCGTAGTGCCTGTACTGATGAACATTATGATCGGATTCATTGTAAGGGCCGAAAAAAAAGCCCAGACGGAAACCCTCACTTTTGCCATCTTCGGATCTGAACACTTACCCGACTTGGCCAACGCATTCAGCGAAGAGGAAGGATTCGAGAAGGTGAATATCCCCATACAGGAAGCGATTGCATCAGCCATTGAAGAAAACAAGATTAAATTCGGTCTGGTTATCCCTCAAACAGCTCGTGTACAGCTCGAGAGGGACGAACAGGTTGCTGTCCAGTTTTATTACAATAATGCTTCCGCTACCAGTAAAGTTAAGAACAGAGCCAGTAAAGTAATTCGTGAATTCAGTGAGAAATACCGCTCGGAACGTCTGGCCGGCCTTGGTTTGGATACCCCGCAGGAGCAGGAACATCTACTCAACCCTGTCACAATCGAAGAGCACAACACAGCAGATTTGCGAGAGGTGCTCGGTGAACGCGTCGGTGGGATGCTTCCCTACCTATTCATCATCTTCTGTTTTATGGGGGCAATGTATCCTGCCATAGACTTGGGGGCTGGGGAAAAGGAACGCGGCACGCTGGAAACCCTTTTGCTGGCGCCGATTCGGCGCTATCAGATAGTGCTTGGCAAATTCCTTGTGATTTTCACCACGGGTGTAACGGCGGCCTTGCTCAGCCTTACAAGCATGGGCGTAATGTTGGCGACAAAAGGAAAGGAGATTACCGGGGAATTGGGTGAGGTCATTGCCTCTGTGAGTGTGGTTGACCTGGTATTGATCGCAGCAATGTTGATTCCCACAGCTGCAATGTTCGCCGCGGTATTGTTGAGCGTATCCATTTACGCTAAGAGTTTCAAAGAGGCCAGTGCCTACTGCGGCCCGCTCAACTTCCTGGCCATTGTGCCGGCTTTTATCGCGATGCTTCCGATAGTAAAGCTTGATTGGTATTGGGCCATGGTGCCGATTACCAATATCTCGCTTGCGATCAAAGAGCTTATCAAGGGCACTATGAACTACGAGATGTTTACAGCCATTCTCGGTTCCAGTGTCGTTATTGCAGGTGCTTTCCTTTTCTTCTGCTCCAGGTGGTTTGAGCGCGAAGCTGTACTTTTTCGCCAATAAACGCATCCTTTTTAACTACAGACATGCTTGAATCGTGCAGCTAATATGAGTATTATTACGGGTGGAAGCCCTGTTTCCTGCGCACAGGGACGGATTATATGGATTAGTAAAGCAAGAGTATAAAACGGGAATTTTTGCTATGAGTCGAAATGTTGCCGCAATTATTTGTGCCGCCGGAGCCAGCAGCCGGTTCGGCGGAAAAAGAAAGAAAGCGTTCGTCGATGTAGCCGGCAGGGCGGTCTTTCTGCGAAGCGTAGAGCTTTTCGCCAACCGCGAAGACGTAAAACAGATTTTGTTAAGCATCGCACCTGAGGATGAGGAGCTTGTGAGTATCAAATGGGGACCTAACCTGAAGTTTTTCAACGTAAAAATCTTTTTTGGGGGCTCTGAGCGTTTTGATACCGTCAATAAAGGCCTCGAACTCATCAAAGATGGTATCGACCTTATTGGGATCCACGATGCCTGCCGATGCTGTGTGACAGGGAAATTGATCAGCAAAGTTGTCGCTGCCGCCGCTAAAAGCGGTGCAGCGATACCAGCCTGTCCGGTTGCAGCAACGATAAAAGAAGCCAAGGATCATACAATAATCAGAACCGTTGACAGGGCAGCACTATACGAAGCTCAAACTCCACAGGTCTTCGCTGCCGAATTGCTCAAAAAGGCGTACGAAAACCTCAAAAATCTGGACCAAAGCAAAATCAGCGATGACTCACAATTAGTCGAAGCACTGGGTCATAAAGTAACGATCGTGGAGGCGGACTCTTCGAATATTAAAATTACCCGGCAAAGTGATATTGCAATAGCAGAAGCCATTCTCAAGTCTATGCCTAAGCTTGGACCGAAAGGCCCCATAGGGCCTTACGTTGAAGCTCAGTGGTAATATCTCAAGGGACCGGATGTAAATAAAAGGAATATTTATTAAGAAGGGGACTAAGCGATGAAAACTATTATTTGTTGGAAAGCAACTGTTGTTTTACTAATGCTGTTAGCTGTGGCGGCCGGGTGTAACGGACTGGCTGGTATAGGCGCCGGCGAGAAAATGCCGCTGTTGTTCGAGGCAGACTTTGAGGACGACAGTCTGGTTGAGTGGGAGGCCACCGACCTGTTCGCATGGCGAATCGAGCCCGGACACGATGGCAAGGTGTTAGCCCTGTATCAACAGAGCGAATATGAGCCACGAGTCCGCTCGCCTTTAAATATTAACCTTGTTCGGAATTTCGTCGTGGGTAGCTTCGTGCTGGAGGTGAAGATGCGCTCCACGACGAAGGATTATGGCCATCGGGATATGTGCCTGTTTTTTGGACATCAGGACCCGTCGCATTTCTATTATGTGCACATTGCCAACATAGCCGATGCTAACGCGAACTCGATATTTATTGTTGATGCCGAGCCGCGTGTCTCGATTGCAAAGACACGAACGGAGGGGACAAAGTGGGACGATAACTGGCACACGGTGTGCTTGGTACGCGATGCTGAAGAGGGCACGATTGAGGTCTTTTTTGACGATGGGCCTGAACCGATAATGACTGCTGTTGACCATCGCTTCGAATGGGGCAGGGTCGGCGTTGGCTCGTTTGACGACACCGGCCAATTCGACGATGTTAAACTCTGGGGCGAAGAAAGATAAGACCCTCCAGGCACTTACTCTAAAGTTAAAGTAGTAGCTTGAGCAAGACCACCGTTTCTGTTAGACTGTTACCTGATTGGAAAACAGAAATCTAATAATCAATATCAAAGATCCGGCGTCGTTTGACGGAGTAAATAATCAATAATCTCGGATTTGGGGTGGCAGATGAATGTACTTTTAATTGGTAGTGGCGGACGTGAGCATGCGATCGCCTGGAAACTGGCTCAGTCGAAAGACTTAACCAAACTCTATATCGCACCGGGCAATCCCGGTACAGCACAATGTGGACAGAATATTCCTATCGGTGCTGATGATGCCGACAAGCTTCTGGACTTTGCACGTCAGAATGATGTCGGTCTTGTAGTAGTAGGCCCGGAGGACCCTCTTGCAGCGGGCCTGGTCGATGCGTTTGAAGCTGCCGGTATAAAGGCATTCGGCCCAAGCGCAGAAGCCGCTCAGCTCGAAGCGGACAAAGCATTTGCAAAGCAACTGATGCGCTCCAGCTCCGTCTCCACGGCCGAGGGCAGAACCTTCGACAGATTCAGCGATGCCAAAGCATATATCGCAAGCAGGGACGAGCCGGTAGTGGTAAAAGCCGCAGGCCTTGCGAAGGGCAAAGGTGTTTTTGTCTGTGATGACCCTGCTGATGGAATCTTAGCGGCTGAACAAATAATGTGCGACAAAGTATTCGGCACGGCGGGTGACAGAATCATCGTCGAAGATAAACTGCTCGGCGAAGAGGCCTCGATACTTGCCTTTGTGGACGGGCGCAATATCTATGTTATGGAATCGTCGCAGGACCACAAGCCCATCGGCGACGGTGACACCGGGCCCAACACCGGTGGAATGGGCGCTTACAGTCCCGCACCTGTGGTTACTGAGGATTTGATGAATCAGATTACGCGTGAAATTCTTGTGCCGGTGGTCGACGGCATGAATCGAAATGACACGCCATATAAGGGTATCCTGTACGCAGGCCTTATGATTACCGGCGGAGGGCCGAGGGTGCTGGAATTTAACGTGCGCTTTGGCGACCCCGAAACCCAGCCGATTCTTGCTCGGCTGAAAAGCGATTTGCTGGAAGTTTTTCTGGCTGTCTGCAATGGCACATTAGACCAGATTACCCTCGAATGGGACCGGAGGCCGGCGGTTTGTGTGGTGATGGCTTCGGGAGGTTATCCGGGCGATTATCAAAAGGGCAAAAAAATAGTCGGACTTCAAGAAGCACAACAGCTCGAAGACGTTATCCTATTCCACGCAGGCACCAAAGATATGGACGGGGATATTGTTACCAATGGCGGAAGAGTATTAGGCGTAACCGCCCTGGGGGATACAATCCGAAATGCAAAGGCGAACGCATATAGAGCGGTAGATAAAATAAAATTCGACGGTGCTTATTGCCGTCGGGATATTGCGGATAAGGCGATTAAAGGAAGTAATGATTGATTGCCGAATAGAGTTGGTAGTTGGAAGTTTATAGAATACGAACAACGCGCTGAAAGCTACAAACTCAAAATCATTTGCATTCTCTATGGCCCAGCTCAAAATTCAAAACTTGAAACTCAAATCTGCAATTCGCTGGCTTGTGGAAGTGTTGATTCTGGCCGCTCTTCTATGGCTTTTTTTCATCCTGGCGGGCCGAGCTCTCTGCCACATCGCTTTAGGACAGATTGCCGAGCTGACCAACACGAAGATAAAAATCGAATCGGTTAATTTTCACACCGATGGTTCGGTTATCATCAAAGAGCTCGTAATCAGCCCATACAAGAATCAAAGTCATGATGATACTATACTTAAAGCAGAAACAGTATATGCACGTTTTAGTCTAAGCAGCTTATTGTTACTGCGGCCCAGGTTGAAAGTTATAGATGTCAATGATTTTGTTTTCAGTGCACAATACGATTTGGATTCGGGCTGGTGGAATTTATCGGCACTTAAAATCAAACCTCCTAAAGGTGCCTCCGGCAAAATGCCGCGAATTCATCTCAAAGCAGGAACACTGCAATATAGCAAGATTTCAAACGGGCAGGTAAAAGTTGCTGTTTCAGTCCCTGTTAATGCGAGGTTTGGATTCGATGACCAAACGCAAGACGGCTACAGCTTCGATATAACGACAGCCACGATGGCTTCCGGTTATGGCAAAAGCCGTTTGTCCGGGTTTTGGAAGCCGGGAATTGTTACGATTGCAGGCGGAATTTCGTCCATAGATGTCCCTGAGCTTGAGATGGCGTGGATAATTGACATCTTGGCTGCTGAGTTGAAGTATGACCGGGAAAACACCTTCTCGCTGAAGCTTAGGATAAAAGATTTGCAATCCAAACGTAGTCCGGCGCTGGACAAATTTGCATTGCTCGGGCCGGCTTTTTTGGAGAGGTCCAGCCCATTTGCTGCTCTGCAAAGATTTTTCAACCGGTACCAGCCGTATGGACGAATAGATATTGACCTTGATGCGTCAGGCAATTTAAACCGGCTAAGCGAAAGTACGTTGGCCGGCAAAGTTTATTGTAAGGATGTTGCATTTAGCTACTATAAGTTCCCGTACACGGTAGAGCATCTGGTTGGCCAGATAGATTTTACAAAAAATAGCGTGGCGCTGAGCAATCTGAGCGGTAAGCACGGAGACGTTGCACTTTTCTTCGATGGCTGGAGCCGGGACTTTGGCCCGGATTGGAAGTATCAAATCCGGATTACAAGCGACAATGTCGCTTTAGATAATGACCTGTATAATGCGCTAAGCACAAAACAGAAAGAATCTTGGTCTGCTTTCTCACCAACTGGGTTTGCAGCGATAGATTACCGGCTCAGCCGACGCTCACAAACGGACAAGGAAAAAAAATTGACAGTCGAACCACGCGGCGCAGAAGCTATATATCGGCATTTTCCTTATCCATTAAAAAATCTTACTGGCCAGCTCTTTTTCGACCGCGGTAATGTAATCTTTTCGGATGTGGTTTCAAAGGTGAACGAATGTGAAATCGTCTTGAACGGCGAAGTGGTTACCACCAGCGATAATAGCTCGATATATAATGTGTCGCTCAAGGTAAACAATGTTCCCCTCGATTCGACACTGGAGGCGGCGCTGCCGGAAAGGCAAAAGAATTTATACAAGGGAATCCATCCCACCGGTCTGGCCGATGGCTGGGTAAAGGTTTCGAGACAGGGGTCGGAACCCGCGAATTTTACAGCCGATTTGTCTTTCGAAAAAGCTTCTTTGAAGTTCGACAAATTTTCGTCGTCTGTCTCAAATATATCGGCGAATGCTGTTTTTACACCTGATTTGATAACTGTCAAAAACTTCTCCGGTCGGTACGGCGATGGTTTAGTTTCGTTGACCGGCCGAATTTGGCCGGGCCGGAAAAACCAGGAACTCCGCTATCGCCTGTCGCTGGATTTTGAACAGGTGCGGTTGAGCAATGATTTATTTGTTCTGTTGCCTGAGTCACTAAAAGAAATCGTCACCGAATGGAAACCGCAGGGCAAACTAAATCTCAGCGCCGATTTGAACAAAGAGAGTCTTACAGACCCCCTTAATTACAGGATAACTGTGGATTGCTTAAATGACAGCGTCAATTTCCCGCAGTTCCCTTGTCCTTTCAGAGACATCACCGGTACCCTGTTGATAACAAAAGACAGTATTACACTTAAGGATATTACTGCAACTTTAGATGACGGTGTTCAGTTAAAAGCAGTCCAAGGGACTTCTTTCGGAGAGGCCTCGACCATAAAACTGAACGGCCAAATAGCTTTGTCTGACAATGTTTTCAGTAACGCCCTTTTGCAGCTCTCGGCGAACGACATTTACCTCGATGAGTGTCTCGGCACGGCCTTGCCACAACGTATTCAGCCCTTATATAACAGTCTCTCGCCTGCCGGCCGATTTGATCTGGATTTCGAGGATATCCGGGTCTTCCTCGCAGATGACGGGCGAAAATCCCTTGATTTCGCTGGCGCCATCAGATTCAAAAACTGTGGTTTCAAAATATCCGATGTCCAGACCGAATTGGATGCGGTATTGGAAACGAAGGGCTTGTATAAAACCGGCGACGGTCTCAGTAATTGCCGGGCTGCTCTCGATGGCGGCACGCTCAAGATTCACGGAAAATCTCTCACTAATCTGAAAGCGGATATCTTTTATGACCCTGACCTCCATAGCTGGTCTACAAAAGGTTTAATCGCTGATTGTTACGGCGGAAAATCGACAGGAAAATTCGAGTTCAAATTCGTCAGTCCTAAGGACTCCTTTCGGAGAGGCGAAGCGGAGGGAGCTTCAGAGTATCTGCTGCGGTTAGGTTTTGACAATATTGACTTAAAACAATTTCTGTCGGACACAAAAGTCAAAGAGACTCCTGATAACGATTATACGAGTGGAATAATGAATGGCTCTTTGAGCGTTAATGCCCGCCTTGGCGACAGCTCCTCACGTATTGGCACATGCAGGCTCGCAATCAGCGATATGCAGGTTGGGCAGCTTTCACCCCTGGCTAAACTCTTGCAGGTATTGAAACGGACCGAGTCAAAAGACTTCGCTTTTGACCAGATGTTCCTTGATTCGTATATCAGGCGCGATGACCTGCTTGTTAAGAAGCTCGACCTGTCCGGCCGGACCGTCGCCTTTTACGGCTCAGGCCGGATAGACCTGCAGACACGAAATGTCGATTTGCTTCTTATCGCACGAGGTCGGCGTCTGGCCACCGCAGACCCTTCCATTTGGCAGTCTCTTACCGAAGGTCTTGGGCAGGCTGTTGTGCGAATGGAGGTAACCGGCGATTTTTACGACCCGAAGGTTACAACCAAAACCTTACCGGTTATTGGAGAAACTCTCCAAATCCTCGGAACAAAACCAGCCACACGTTAATTGGTTATCAGAAAAGTGCCTAAAGTGAGCTAAAGTTGCTCAGTTGTAGAAGCTTGTTTGTCGGTGTCGAAGCTGGCATCGGACTGGAAGCTCGACGTTGGATGCTCGAAGAAAAGCGAGTTTCAAGCTTCTATGACAAGCATCGATACGAGCATCGACAACCTTAAACGATGGCCGTGAACGTTTTAAGCACTTTAGGTACTTCAAACTTACCTGTGGCACAAGTTAGGTCACTCCTTCCGCTTGCCACTGGCAATCATATTTGCGAATACGGCGCCGGTCGCAGGATTATGTCGGTAATATTGGAAACAGTGTCCTTATAAGCGGTATCGGCCCTGAGTTTCTTCCAGCCTGGGTCGCCGCTGAAAATGCCCCATTTCTTGTCGCGGTCGGCCATATTCTGGAAGGCCAGCATGTAGGTCAAATTCGGCATTTGCGGGCCTATTAATGTCTCGCCAAAGAACACCGGCTGCAAACCTGTCTTTTTGAAAATCGCTATCTCCCCGCCTTCATTAAACATCTCAATCTTCTTCTTGGCCGCCTTGATGCTGTGACTTTCGTACGTCCGAAGCTCGAAAATCCCCCTTCCCTTTTCCGGTACTTCCAGTTTCGGCATATCCTTAAAAGCCACCATCAGCGAACTTTCCATTCGCACGTATGCCGGCTCAGAGAGGGGTGCATTGATAAAATCGGCCCCTGCCTTCAGGTATTCTTTATCCGCCATCAAAAGCGAAGCTGAGCTCACTACCGAATCCAAAGATTTGTGTACGAGCAGAACATAAAGCGTCGGACTGTTGGGCCCATACATCGCACTGAAGACACCGATCGGCTTAATCCCTATCCGGTTCATTGCGGATATTCCCACTTTGCGCAGAAAATCACCGAGCAGATTCTTCTTCGACCCAACATGCAGATAGTATCGCCTCAGCTCAAAATATTCTCGTTTGCCATCTTCACCCTCTGCAGCTGCCAAAGAACTCATACCTGCTATTATCGGCAGGCTCGCCGCCGTTAGAAACTCTCGTCTTTTCATTTCAAAATTCTCCTTTCAAAAACTAAGCACAGTTTTGATTTCATCTATGTCTGCTCTGTACAGTAACTAAAATTTTCAAATCCGTCAATAGTCCTCCGTAAGGAGTCCCAAGGACAGCACCAATTAAGATTGGCCCATTCGACTGCGCTCAGGACAAGGTTTGAATTGGCTTTGTTTTGGCTTTGTTTTTTCGAGGCCTGAAGGCGGTAACATTGTCGTAATCCTTTGTTATAAGTGAGTTTACGTTCATTTTGGCCATTTCGGAAATTGGGTTTGTTTATTCGGACTACGAAAACATCGTTTTTTCTGTAATCCTTTGTATCATAGACATTTGCAATCCGCCTACGTCGGACAAGATTGGGTTTGTTTGGGTTTGAATTGGGTTTGTTTTCACCAAGTGTCCAATCGGAATTATTTTCATAAGTCATTGTATCATAGACATTTGCAATCCGCCTACGGCGGACAAGATTGGGTT
>JBGVTO010000189.1:0-12560 GCA_041862635.1 Phycisphaerae bacterium
GGGGGCGATCCTCTCCGCGGCCGAAGAGCGATTGCGTATTCAGGTATCGGTCGATAAAGAACAGGTGACTGAATCCCTTCAAAAAACATTACAAAGCGTCGGAGAATAAAATGGATCCCTTTAGAAACTTGAAAGTGGACGAGTATATAGAAGAATCCACGTTAGAACCAGTTCATCAATTTCTAAAAAAACGAGTGCTTTCTAATGGGGTGAACCGACGCGAATTCCTATCTCTTGTAGCCGGTGGCTCTGCCGCGGCAATGATGTCTTTGGCCGGCTGCGAAGGCGAGCGTGCCGGAACCGGCCCCGCCGGGAAAAGACAGCCGAACATCATCTTTTTAGTGACCGACGACCATCGAGCAGACGCTATGGGCTGTGCCGGCAATCCCATTATCCAGACACCGAATATGGACGCCCTGGCAAACAATGGCGTAAGGTTTAAAAACGCCTTTGTAACCACCTCTATATGTGCATCCAGCCGTGCCAGTATCTTCACCGGCCAATGGACACGGCGACATGGCATCATAGACTTCCGCACGCATTTCTCCCCGGAAGTACTCGCCCGGACTTACCCCATGCTCCTGAGCCAGGCCGGATATCGAATCGGATTTATAGGAAAGTACGGCGTCGGAACAAAGAAGGATTTACCCATCGACAAATACGACTACTGGAAGGGTTTCCCCGGCCAGGGCAGATACGAACATAAAGACGAAAACGGCAACTATAAACATCTGACACAGATTATGGGTGAGCAAGCAATCGAGTTTCTTAATGGCTGCTCACAAGACCAGCCGTTCTGCCTGTCCGTAAGTTTCAAGGCCCCTCACGTTCAGGATAACGACCCGCGACAGTTCATCTACGACCGCGCTTATGAGAATCTATACAGTGATGTCACCATCCCGACTCCCGAAACGGCCAAGCCGTTCTATTTCGACGCCCTGCCCGAATTCCTCCGGACCTCCGAGGCCCGCAGGCGTTGGAGTATCCGTTTTCCGGACCCCGAAAAATTTCAGGAATCCGTCAAGAGCTATTACCGTCTTATCACCGGAGTCGATGTCGTTATTGGAAAAATCCGCAACCGGCTAAAGCAGCTCAATTTCGAGGACAACACAGTCATAATCCTGACCGGCGACAACGGCTTCTACCTCGGCGAATACGGCCTGGCCGGAAAATGGTTCCCCCACGAGCTGTCCATCCGCGTCCCGCTTCTCGTCTATGACCCGAGAGCTCCCCAAAAGCTCCGCGGCCTCGTCCTCGACCGGATGGCGCTCAACGTGGACATCGCCCCGACGATTCTGGAGCTGGCCGGCCTGACTGTCCCACAACAAATGCAGGGCCGAAGCCTGCTCCCACTGCTCAAGGGCCAAAAACAAACGTGGCGAACCGAATTCTTCTACGAGCATCCGTTTGTGCACAAAACTATCGCCCGCTCCGAGGCCCTTCGCACCCAGCGATGGAAATATGCACGCTATATTGATTATAATTACGAAGAGCTTTACGATTTACAGAACGACCCGGCCGAGACAATCAACCTGGCCAAAGACGAAAAATACCAAGAGATTTTAACCTCTCTGCGAAAACGCTGCAACGACCTTGCCCAAAAGGCCGAAGGCAGCTAAAAATATCAGGAGAATACAAATGTATTGTCCAAAATGTAACAAGGAAAATCCGGACGATGCCCGATTCTGTACCTCCTGCGGTTGTGTATTGTCGCAGGCCTCGGGGACAACCGAACGAGTAAATGTCCGGGTCAGCAGATTGGCCAGTTTCTCACTAACCTGTGCTCTTTGCGGATTGGTATTAACCTTGCCGTCCCTTATTGCTGCAATAACTTCACCGCGAGGACTCGGTCCCAGATCAGAACGGGTCGGTTTAACCTTTTTAATAGGTATATGTCTCTTGCTAATTTCACTGATTTCCGGAATCGTTAGCATAGTTATAATTGAAAAAAGCGGCGGCAAAATTACCGGCAGAGCATTTGCCCTTGCCTCTGTTCTGGTTGCAGTATTCGCCGGGTTCTTACATATTTGGTTTATCATCTCACGGACAACCAGGTGCACCGCTTTTACCATGGTCTGCGGAACGAACCTGTCCGGTATCGGCAAGGCAATGCTTCTCTACAGCAATGATTACGACGATGAGTTCCCACGAGCTGGTGGTAAAAACAGCGTATGGAGCAACCACACACCTAACTGGCGGGCCGATAGCCGATTTGTCGCCTACGGCTTAAACGCCGACGGCACCAGTGGCAGGGCAACCATCTCGTCCAGTCTCTATCTTTTAGTTAAGTATGAGGAAGTGGAGCCGAAACGCTTTGTTTGTAAGCAAGATTCCGGAACCACAGAGTTTAAACCCGCAAGGTACGATGTGCCGGACAAAGAGCTCATTGACCTTTGGGATTTTGGCCCGAATCCACCGAATCATTGTAGCTACTCTTACCATATGCCCTATGGCCCGTACGCCCTGACATCATCCTACCTTCCTGGTATGGCGGTGGCAGCCGACCGAAACCCTTGGCAAGATTCCCCCTTTGCAAAGGCCAAAGACTTTCACGCATTCAATCCCGACGGTGACAAAAAGGCCTGGAAGGCTGGCAATACAGTCGCCCACCAGGGAGATGGACAGAACGTCTTGCTTATGGACGCCCATGTTAGCTTTATGAAACAGTCATTCTGCGGTATTAACGACGATAATATCTATACCTATTGGGATGGACCGGATATACGACGTGGTGCTTTTCCCGTACTTGGCAGCCAACCCGCGGACAGACTGGACTCTATGCTCGTCAACGACCCGGCAATACCCCGCTAAAGTTATCTTATAAAAGGAAAAGAAAAAATGAGAAATCTAAGCCGACGCGAATTCCTTCACCATACATCCGGCTTTGCCGCAGCAGCGGCGATGACTTTAGCCGGCTGCAAAACCAAACCAGTCGAGAACATCTCAACCACAAAACGCCCGAACATCATCTTCATTATGGCCGACGATTTGGGCTACGGCGACCTCGGCTGTTACGGCCAGAAGGAAATAAAAACCCCCAGCATCGACCGCCTTGCCGACGAGGGCACACGCTTCAGGCAGTGCTACGCCGGTTATACAGTTTGCGCGCCGTCACGCAGCGTCCTGATGACCGGTCAGCACACCGGCCACACCCGCGTCCGCGGTAATTTCGGCAAGGTAGGCGGCACCCTCGTTCTGGACAACGGCTCACCACAAAGGCGCGTCCCACTCGAACCGCAGGACGTCACCGTGGCCGAAGTGCTGAAGCAGGCCGACTACGTCACCGGCATTACAGGCAAGTGGGGCCTCGGTGAGCCGGGCAACACCGGCATCCCTAACAGACAGGGCTTCGATGAATGGTTCGGCTATCTCAACCAAAGGCGTGCACACACCTACTATCCGCCGTACCTCTGGCACAACGAAGAAAAGCAAATCCTCGAAGGAAATGCAAACGGACAGAAAGAACAATACTCCCACGATATGTTCACCGATTTTGCCATCGATTTTATTCGCCGCCACCAGCGTGAGCCGTTCTTCCTGTATCTGCCATATACCATCCCGCACGCACAATACGAAATCCCGAGCACAGAACCCTACACCGACAAGCCCTGGCCTGCCGATGCAAAGGTGCACGCGGCAATGATTACACGAATGGACGCCGATATAGGCCGTATTATGGCGCTATTGAAGGACCTGGCAATCGATACCCGGACGCTTGTGTTCTTTTGTTCGGACAACGGAGCAGCCAGTCGCTGGGAAGGGATTTTCGACAGCTCCGGCCAACTGCGGGGAAAAAAGGGCGATATATATGAGGGCGGCATCCGCACCCCTATGATTGTCCGCTGGCCGGGCAAGGTGCCCGCAGCCAAGACCAGCAAAGCCGTCTGGTACTTTGCCGACGTCCTGCCGACACTTGCCGAGCTGGCCGGCACCGAGCCGCCGTCGAACATCGACGGAATAAGCGTTCTGCCCGCGCTGCTCGGCAGACCACAGAGAACGGACGACCGTTTTCTTTACTGGGAATTCATCGGACGCGATTTGCAGCAGGTGGTTCGCTGGCGCAATTACAAGGCCGTCCGCCCGGCCCCGGACAAGCCGCTGGAGCTTTACGACCTGAATAAGGACATCGCCGAAGAGCACAACATCGCCGCCAGGCATCCCGATGTGGTTGCTAAGATTGAGGACTATCTAAAAACCGCTCGTACCGACTCACCAAACTGGCCTGTTTAATCAGGCCGGTAGAAAAAATAGCGGGACAGGTAGCTGCTGGTTTCGACTCTGCCAAAATTTTTGCTGGAACGCCAAAACAACAATTTTCCAAAAATTGCTTGTCTTTAGCAAAAAAAAAGATATACTCCGGACGACTTTATAAATTATGAATATCCTTGTGTGCTTGTGCTCTGGAGTTTATCCCAGGATGTGCTTTCATGTTCCTAAAGCCGGGGGCTCTTTTGCACTTTTTATTAGGAGATAATCAGTGAAAACAGAAATATTGGATGCGGTTGAAAGCAAAAGTCTGAAGAAAGATAAACCGCACTTCGAAATAGGCGATATTGTGGATGTCCACTGCCGCATCAGAGAAGGCGACAAAGAGCGCACGCAGGTATTTACCGGCACGGTAATCGCCCGCAAGGGCCGCGGCATTAACGAAACCTTCACAGTCCGGCGGATTGTCAATAACGAGGGCGTCGAACGAATCTTCCCGCTTCACTCACCAAATGTTCTCGATGTCAGGGCCATTCGAAGCGGAAAAACAAGGCGGGCAAAACTGTATTACCTCCGCAAGCGAGCCGGCAAAGCCGTCAGGCTCGCGCAGCGACACAGCGACCATACCGTCTCAAAATAATAATCGTTTAGCCCCCAGGCTTGTCCTGGGGGTCGTTTAGCCGTCTCCGGTAAGCCTGCCCTGAGCGCGGTCGAACGGGTGACGCAATATTTTGTATTCTGTAGTTTTACCGCAAGTTTTACTTAAGCCCTAATTTGTGCATACAACGATATGCTGCTGAACAAGCGCAAGCTGTTGGCCGACATCAAACTGCTCGGCCAATGGGGTGAAAAACGCTGCCAGAGGTTCCTCAAAAGAAAAGGCCTCAAAACCCTCACACGCAACTTCTCCTGCAATGCCGGCGAAATCGACCTGATTATGGTCGATACCGACAGGACCATTGTCTTTGTCGAGGTCAGAACCAGGGCCGACGAAACTTTTGGCTCAGCCGAATCGTCTATTACATTTGCCAAGAAAGCAAAATTACTCAGGACCGCCCGTTATTTTCTTGCAACACACAATATCGATGACAGGCCTTTCCGTTTTGATGTTGTGGCAATAGTCCTCGGGCCAAAAGGTGCCCCGCAGATAAGATATTACAAAAACGCTTTCGTACCCTAAAACCAATGGAGCTGATTGATACACATTGTCATCTGACTTTTGATGGTTTAATCCAGGATATCGATGGTGTTATTGCCCGCAGCAAAGCTGCCGGTGTTACAAGCTGGATAACTGTCGGCACCGACATGCAGGAGAACCTCAAAGCCATCGAGCTTACCGGGAGATTCGAGAATATGTACGCTGCCATAGGAATGCACCCCCACGATGCTAAAGATGTAACCGCCGAAACGCTGACGGAATTGAAAGAGCTTGCCCAAAACAAAAAAGTCGTCGCCATCGGCGAGACGGGCCTGGACTATCATTACAATCTTTCTCTGCACCAGGACCAAAGAAGAGTATTTGCCGGGCACCTTCAAATCGCCGCGGAGCTGGCCCTGCCGATAATTATACATTGTAGAAAAGCCTTTGATGAAACTATGGAAATATTAGATAATTACGCTGGCCGTGTTAATAAAATCGTATTCCACTGTTTTAGCGGCTCGGCCGAGCAGGCGAGGATTGTCCTCGATTATGGTTTTTATATCTCGTTCACCGGCGTGGTTACTTTCAAAAATGCCCGGATAAAACAGCAGGCGGCTAAAATTGTACCGCTTGATAGATTGATGCTCGAGACCGATTGTCCGTATATGTCACCGGAACCGATGCGAAAGCAGAAGATAAACGAGCCGGCCCTGATGCTCCACACCGCTGAATATTTAGCCGAATTAAAAGAGATGGACCTGACCGATTTCGCCGATGCCGTAACCGCCACCAGCAAAACCTTCTTCGGTCTATCCTGACCACAGTTAGGTCTCAAAAATATTTATTACGGGATGGTGTGCACTGAATACTGTGAGGCTTCTTCATTCGAAATTCCTTGTTCGATATTCGATATTCACTTTATGTCCGTCCTCTGTCTTCCATCATCCAACTTTAGCTCACTTTAGGCACTTTAGTCACTTTAACTTACTTTAGCTCACCACTCACCATTTTTTTTCTTGCAATCCCCCCACCTCCAATGTAATATACCCTCGACGTGCGGACGTTTATTGATTTTATCACCAAAGGAGTGATGTAGAGTGTGCACAGCACACCTTTGTTCTTATACAGAAGCCATATAATCAGTAGTTATGCTTTCCGAATTTAACCGGATTAAAAAAATGGAGGATAATTTTATGAAAGAAGGCATGGAAATGAATCGAAGACAATTTATGGGCACTTCGCTGGCCGCCGCTGCAGGATTGGCGGCAAACATCAATAGCGTTTCTCAGAGTGCTCAAAAGAAAAAGTCGAATATGAAGGTCGGTTTGTACAGCATCACATTTCTTGGGGTTTGGTATCGCGGAGAGGCCCTTTCTTTGGAAGATATGATTAAACGGGCCAAAAATTATGGTTATGATGGCATTGAGATCGATGGAAAGCGTCCTCACGGCAATCCACTTGACTGGCCGACAAAACGTTGTAAAGAGCTTCGCTCCGTCTCTGATGGCGAAGGTATTGAAATTCATGGAGTTGCGGCCAATAACGATTTTAGCAGTCCAATCCCGGAATATCGAGAGTGTCAGATTGCTTATGTTAAAGAGCTGATTCGAATGACATCGGATTTGGGTGCGAGGACTTTGCGGATGTTCCTGGCCTGGCCCGGTGTGACCAAACATCCGCAACTGGCTAAATATACCATTGCAAGGGATATTTGGAAATTTACCCATGAAACATTTACAGCCGAACAGATTTGGACCTGGTGTCGCGAAGGCATTGCGGAATGTTCACGATATGCCGAAGATGCCGGCGTTGTTTTGGCATTACAGAATCATGCTCCTGTTATCCGGGATTACCGGGATGTGCTGCGGATGGTCAAAGAAGTCAATTCCCCCAGCCTGAAAGTCTCACTGGATGCTCCGATTATGGCGGATAAAAGTCCTGAAAATATTCGCAGAGCCGCCAAAGCCGTGGGCAATTTACAGGTCTTGTCCCATTTTGGTGGTGAATATGATAGGGATAAAAACGGCAAAGTAGAAGGTGCGGCATTCTATAAACCTTTCGTTCGGGCAATGCACGAGATTGGATATTCCGGTTATCTAAGTTACGAATTGTGCCATCCGCTGCCTAAGGTGAGAGGTCGGACGGTAGGCATTGAATATGCGGAAAAAAATGCACAATTAGCTGCTGAATTTATGCGAGGGCTTATTACTGAAGTTACAAAGGGATAAAAATACGAAAAAAGGAACAGAGCCCAAGTGTAAACGCGGGGTCATTTCGAGCTTGTCTAGACACGAAGGGGCGGCAGCTAAATCTATTGAAATATTTGCCCGAAGGGCTTCCACAATTTCACATTTTTAACTTTTACCCCGTGAGATAGCAAAGCTTATCTCACAGGGGTATCTCTTTTGTCATTCCCGCGCAAGCGGGAATCCAGATATTTAGCCCCATGTTTTACGTGGGGGTGCCAACACGAGGATGCCAAATGTTTAGCCCCCAAATTTATTTGGGGGTTCTTCTTGTTTTGAGAATTTGTATTTTGAACATTCGATATTGTTTCGAATTTCGAGTTTCGTGCTTCGGATTTTGTGGGCAAAAGCCTTGTAGGGTGCGATATCTCGCACCACTCTAATCTAAAGTCTCCACGGCGCCCGCATAGCTCTGGCTATCATCTTATCCGCTTCCGCGTCATTCAAAAATCGTTCTTTTTCAGGGTCCCACCTTAATGGCCGTTTGAGCCAGTATGCAATATTACCCAAATGGCAGACCGTAATCGAACGACATCCAACCTCAGCGTCACTGGCCGGCCTCTCGCGGGTTTTAATACATTGCAGAAAATTGTCCGGATGATTTATGCTCTCATACAGATGTATTTCATCGGGCCCGAGTTTCTGTCTGACTAAACTTTCTGGCTCCGTTATCAAATGCTCCCGGCTGACCTCAATTTTACCTTCTGTCCCCGTAAACAAAACGCCCGGCACCTCTTTGCTTATCTTGTCGCGCGTCATAATTGTGCCGTTGGCATACTTATAGGTCAGCACCTTATAGTCCCCACCGTCCGGCGGAATAATTTCCACCGGCCCGCTTTCATCGGCCCCCATTGCCCACTGGGCCGTATCGAACATATGCGCCCCCCAGTTGGTCATCTCACCGCCGGAATAGTCACGATACGCCATCCACCCCCCGGGCGCAATCTTCGATGTGTAAGGCCTCCACGGAGCCGGCCCCAGCCACATATCCCAGTCAAGCCACTCCGGCTCCGGCTCACCGGGTGCGTCACACGACCACAAAGGCGGCCCGCCGACGTTGACCGTTATGGATTTCACCTCGCCGATATACCCGTTGCGAACCAGCTCGCAGGCAAACCGAAATTCCCGCCACGAACGCTGCTGCGTACCCGTCTGGAATATCCGCCCGTATCTTTTAACCGTATCAGCCATCTCTCTGGCCTGCCTTATCGTAAGCGAGAGCGGCTTCTCGCAATAAACGTCCATACCCGCCTTTACCGCGGCAATCGACGTCAGCACATGCCAGTGGTCCGGCGTGGCAACCAATACCGCGTCAATGTCCCCCCGTGCTACAAGCTCCCGAAAATCATTATAGCTCGCGCAGTCATTATTGCCGTAATGCTTGTTGACAATGTCACGGGCATTATTTCGATTGTTAGCGTTCACATCGCAGACCGCCACAAACTGCACCTGGGGCTTGCTCAGGAAACCGCCCCCCTGCACCCAGATTCCCCCACCGACGTGCCGCGTCCCCTGCCCACCGACGCCGATAGCGCCCATCACAATCCTGTTACTCGCCGCAACGGCCCCCGCCAGACCCAGCGCCGATGAGCTGACAACATAAGGCAACCCTATTGCCGCCGTACCTTTGAGAAACGTCCTCCTTGTTATTTTCCTCTTTTTCATAATACCTGCCCCCGTTTATCAGCATTGTATTATGTTTCTCTAATTGTTTTTTTCACAATCGCCAGGGTGCACGCATCGCGCGGGTAAGCATATTATTTGCCGCCGAGTCATTGATGAAGCGTCCGGCCTTCGGGTCCCATTTCAATTTCCGCCCTAACATCATCGCAATATTGCCCAGATGACAGACGGTAGTTGTGCGGTGTCCAATCTCCGCCGTGCAGATGGTGTCCTTCCTGCTCTTAATACAATCCAGGAAGTTCTGCTTGTGGTCGTTGCTGTTATAAAGGTGAAACTCATCCGGCCCGATCTTGCTCGTCAGAAGCGACTTCGGCTCAGCATCTATTTTACCGCGTGTCACATCTACCCATCCTTCGCTACCCTCAAAACGGGTATGCCCGCTACCACTTTTAAGGAATAATTTAACACCGTTTGCGTATGTGTACTCAATGTTCTCGTTTTGAGCGGTTGTAAACAATCCGGTCTTGGGAAAATCACCGCTGCCGACGATCTCAACTGGCCCGGTATCGTCCGCCGCATTACCCCATTGTGCAATATCGAGATAATGAGCCCCCCAGTTTGTCATCTGGCCGCCGGAGTATTCCAAAATAAAACGGAACTGATAGTGACATCGCTGCTCGGTATATGGCTCCCACGGCGCAGGCCCAAGCCACATATCGTAATCGAATCCCTCCGGCACCGGCTCAGGACTCCATGTCGGCGGACAGGTGCGGTTGTTACCGTGAATCCCGACTCTTATAGTGTGCAGCTTGCCTATTCGGCCGTTGCGGACCAGCTCGCACGCGAATCGAAACTCGCTGCCCGAACGCTGTTGAGAGCCCGTCTGAAAGACCCGGCCATAGCGCTTCACCTCATCGGCAAGGACACGCCCCTCGCCTATGGTCAGAGTCAGCGGCTTCTCGCAAAACACATCCATACCAGCCCTGACCGCGGCCACCGAAATAGGCACGTGCCAATGGTCAGGCGTCGCAATGGACACCGCATCTATATCATCCCGGGCCAGCACGTCACGAAAGTCGGTGTAACAGGAGCTTGCAGTAAGACCTGCTGCTTGGCCGGCTTGCACCATATGTTTCACATCGGCATCGCAAACCGCCACCACTTCGCAGCCGGACATGCCTTTGAATCCCTTCATATTGCTCGTGCCTTTTCCTCCCATACCAATACAGCCGATTGTGATGCGATTGCTCGGTGCGTCTGCACCAAACACTGAAGAAGGAACGATTGTCGGCCACGCTATAACCGCTCCCGCAGCAACTGCCGAGCTTTTCACAAATTGCCGACGGGTTAATATCATTGCTTTTTTGCTTCTTCTGCTGTTCATTGTTTCTTCCTTTTTGCTTTATGAAAAATCTCTGTTCACTAATCAAGAGATTTGATTCTCAGGTTCCGGAATTCAAGATAATCCCCGTGCCCACAAAAACCGATATGGCCTTTGTCTCTTTTCAGGCCCGGATGGTCTCTTCCATCCATTGTTTTGGGCGTGCTGGCTTCGTCAATATCCGCGTCAACGATTGTTGTGCCGTTGAGAATAACCTTAATGCGTCGGCCCTTGGCAATTACCTTTTCAGAATTCCACTCACCGATGGGCTTAAGGTAACCCCGCTTAGCTGGAACAACACCGTAAATAGAACCGTGAAACTGATAGGGCTTGAGCTCTTTGTACTTGGGCGCAGTATTATCAAGAATCTGAAGCTCCATAGCCTCATACGCCGGGTTGCCCGACAACGGCGTACGAATCGCAAGGCCGTTATTGGCTCCGGGTGTCAGCCTGAACTCAAAGCGAAGAATAAAATCACCGTATTCACCAACCGTGTACAGGTTCCCACTGCTGAGTTTGGGGTCGAGAACAATCTTGCCGTCTTTGGCCGAGTACCCTTTGGTATCACCCGTCCAGCCGGTCATATCTCTGCCATTAAACAGCCGAACAAATCCCTTGGACTTTTCCTTCTCGGTCAATTTGTTCTTACTTTTCTCTCGTGGAATCTCCCTTATAAATACATTTCGAAAATATAGCCGGCTGCCGTGGGACTGAAGCTCAATCTGCCCTTTCGGATAGATAGACTTGTCCCGCTCCCAATAATTTTCCATCGCCACATTTTCTACCACTAACACATCATTAAGAAAAACTGTCACCAGCTCACCTATCATAATAATTCTAAACGTGTTCCATTGCCCGACCGGCTTATCGGCCATTTTCAAAGGCTTGCTCGGCCCTTTCTTGTTGTTATACAATCCGCCCGAGCCAACCTGTGCGCCGACGTTCCTGTTCGCTGTGTCCCATATCTGTACCTGTGGCGAGCCGCGCAGATAAATACCGCTGTCACCACCGGCCTCAATCTTCCAGTCCACGAACATCTCGAAATCGCCGTAGTCCTTCGCCGTACAAAGACTGTGCCCTTTACCGTCAAAGCAAAGTGCACCATCGACCACCTTCCAGTGTGCCCGCATGTCCTCGTCCGCCTCGGCTTGTGCCTTGCCTAATTCTTCACGGCTCATTTCGCGCCTGCTCTTCGGATTGCCCATCAGCCCTTTCCAGCCGGCCAGGTCCCTGCCGTTGAACAGCGCCACAAAACCTTCCGGCGGACGATTCAAAGTTTTTTGTTGTGCATCCGCCCTCGTTGCCGCATACCCAAGGCAAACTAAAACGATAACCAGCGAGACAATACTTAACAATAGGTTTGAATTAGACGTGCGTTTCTTCATTTGCTTCTACCTTTCTTATTTGTTTATTCTTTACTTCTTGCTTTTCTTCAGAAGAATCTTACCTTCCATCCATCGCTGCGAATTGACTATTGAAAAGGAAATCAGAACTCGAACACCATAAAAATAGTCAATAGCAAATATCGTAGATCCGCCGTTTCTTGGCGGAGTATATTACCTACGTGCTCTCAAAAGGGTGAAAGAGGGGACTCGAACCCCCGACCCCTGGATCCACAATCCAGTGCTCTAACCATCTGAGCTACTTTCACCACAAATCTTCCCACCACCACCAAAAAAACTGATTATATCAGGCCTGCTCATTTACGTCAATGCCCGTCTTTGCCTGTTTTCTCTCGCAAAAATTCTCGCGATGACCCATTTTTTAGGAGATGGTTCAAAAAATAACCTCCATGTGCCGAAGTAGTTAAAAAACTACTTAGTACACGGAGGTACGCAATGAATGATAATATTGTATCGGCCAGCGGTAAAGCTTTCCAAAAATTTATTTCACACTTGACCCAGCAATTGACCAGGCCAAAAGCCAAATTCATCGGACAACTGCTCTGCGGAGTCCTGTTTTC
>JBGVTO010000190.1:0-5875 GCA_041862635.1 Phycisphaerae bacterium
CCCATCGAATTTATTAGGGCTGCTTTCTTCTCAAACGCTAATCTCATAAAAGTCACCACACACCTATCTGGAGCTTCTCGTTAGAGAGCCCATGAAGATCATCTGGGTGTAGCAGCTGAACCAGGCCCATGCAGAACCGGGGGCTGTCAACAAGGACGCCCAGTGAGGGACGAGGAGCTCTGGCCAGTAAATTACCCATACATACCATATCGCTATCTGAAAGAATCTACCAATATCACTCTAACCGCACTTCACAGCCTTAAACCAGGCTTTCATCGTACCGGCAATTTGTCTTCCACATGCCCCACATCACAGATAGCATCTTGCGAGCCACCGTATGACGGGCGTTACTTGGTGTCACACCAT
Source organism: Phycisphaerae bacterium (assembly GCA_041862635.1). Classification (GTDB taxonomy): domain Bacteria; phylum Planctomycetota; class Phycisphaerae; order Sedimentisphaerales; family Anaerobacaceae; genus NIOZ-UU13. The sequence goes on from JBGVTO010000190.1 coordinate 367, forward strand.
TTCGCACCATCCTTTTGTAATGATCTGCAAACGGATTACTTGACTGGCAAATCGCACTGAGGGCAGCACCCATAATAACATCTTTCAACCTCCGGTTGACTCCACGAAACAACCGCAAATTACCTGTCTTGGGACGACCCTTACCGATTCTTCCGCTGGTAGTGTTAAATTGCCGGTCCACAGTGGCATTAGCTTGGTTGTGCTTTTATTCCAAAGCAGTAACTTCCAGAATCATTCGTTCCTTGGTAGGAACAAACTGCCATCAAATCTCTTGGTCGGTCCCACCAATCCTTAGGCACATTGAGCCGCGCACGAAACACCCAAAAATTGGTAAGCGTCCAACGAACTACACCTGTGATGCCGAGAAAACGGCACAAATCAGCTCTCAGGAATCAGTTCCCACCATAGTCTGGGATAGTCCTGGTCTTCGAGAATCCACCAAATGTCTTCCGTGCCGTTAATAGTCTCGTCCACGAAGTCCCAACCGGCGCCGAGATACATCCACATGTTATGCATCTTGGCCATGGTCTTTCCCGTACCACCGCCACTTTTGTTCAAGCCGCTGGTTACAGTATCCCAGAAGGAGTTCTCAATCTCATCAGCAGAAATGTCGCTGTTTTCACCCACCAGCCCACCAATCCGCTCTGTATTTGCTGAAATCAAAAACAAGATACTTATTCCGTGTTCCCTCTTGAAATGTCACTTTGAAGACCGACACATGCGGCGTAACCGTAATCGCGGGCATCGTCACGCCGGATGGCTTATCGGCTTTGTATTTTACGGTCAGCATCGAAGGGTCACCGCTGATTGAGGCGCGCCAGTCATCGCTCGCAGGCCTGACTACTACTGAGCCAACGCAGGGATACACTCTGGGAACTAAGGTCATAGTATCTGCTATTTCACCCGAGCTGGTGGACGATAGGCCCATCGTGCCCAGGGGATACCTTATGAGGCCAACCTTGTTCTGCACTGCATTACAATACTTGGTATTGTCCAGAGCAAAAACAGACTGAGTACCACCGGCTGGTAAAATAGCGGCCAGGATAGTCAATGTCGGTAAAATCGATTTGAGAAGCGGCATAAACAGTTCCTCATTTTTCTAAACAGACAAGGGGATTTTTTTCAGATATTAGACAGCCTTTCAAATACTTGTGCGCATTAGCTTCATCCTCAGTATGTTTCGGACCGGTTCTTCCTGCATATCAGCTTAGTGCGCGCACAAAAGTTGCTCTTTTTGCCTTGCCTGATTTTCGGCCGGTTATCATAGATTTACATCAATACTAACTTAAATACGCAGAACACATCGAGACGGAATGAGTAATCGTTCTGGAAAAGTGTGATGTTTAGCAGGGATAACATATTTCAAAATGTACATATAATGTTTCGAGAATGATATCTTTGCTCCCAAAAGATCAATATGATAAAATCACCTTTAATATAATATGTCCTCTTGATATGTTAAATTAGGATAAACCTATGGATGGTAAAGAATTTTTAGACCGTCTTAAAAAAGGCCAGCGCCTTTATGGGACAGCGATTCTTTCCCCTTCTCCTCTATGGCCATTGGCGGTAAAAAGAGCAGGTGTGGATTTTGTTTTTATTGATACCGAACACATTCCTATTGATAGAACCACTCTCGCTGAGATGTGTCAGGTTTATAAGGCGTTTGGATTACCCCCGCTCGTTCGTATTCCTTCGCCTGACCCTAATGAGGCTTATAAAGTCCTTGATGGAGGTGCATCGGGAATCCTTGCTCCTTATATTGAATCTCCGGAACAGGTCAGAGAGCTGGTTGGTGCTATAAAACTGCGTCCGTTGAAAGGAGAGCGATTAAAAGAGGCATTACAAAATCAAGATTCTCTTGGACCAGAGCTTAAAAATTATCTGAGGAATTGGAATAAAGACAACTTTTTAATAATCAACGTGGAAAGTGTTCCGGCCCTGGAAAGGTTAGAAAGCATATTGGCCGAACCCCGTCTCGATGGAGTGATTATAGGCCCACACGACCTCTCTGTAAGTCTTGGATTGCCTGAACAATATGATAATCCCCGATTTGAGGAAGCCGTGAGAAAAATCATTTCTAAGGTTAGGGAAAAAGGCTTAGGCGCAGGTATTCATTTCTCTGAAGGGCCGGAATTACAAATTAAATGGGCAAAAGCGGGCGCGAATATTATAGTGCACAGCTCGGATATGATTCTATTTCAAAAGAGATTAAAGGGGGATATCACAGCGATTCGTCGTGCTTTAGGGGAGGAAGATAGTACAATAGAAGAAAAGATATCAAAATTTAATAACATATCTATTAACGAAGCCTTGTAACTAATAAGAACGGCTCGTGATGTTGACGAGCGTTAAAGTAAAAATTATGTAAGAAGATTGAAGAGGTCTTTTATGCTGTTCAGAAATTCTCATATCCTTGGACTATCATTGTTAATTCTCATATCTCCTTTAAATCTGCCGGCGTCAAATACAAATCTCGACTTCACCAACAGCGTCATCGTTACACCGCGAAAATTGGATAAATTAGAGCGCAAAGCGATAACGGTATTGCAGGAGGAGATACAAAAAAGAACAGGTATTCGATTGAATACTGCAACAAAGTGGCCGAAGAATCAGCAAGCAGTCATTGCTGTTGGACAAGAAGAGCAAATGAAGGATTTCGCAGGTCCATATTCAAATATTTTTACAAACGGCCAAACTCTTAACAAAGAAGGATTTCGACTTTTAATTAAGGAAAATGCAATATTAGTGGTGGGCAATGACCCACGGGGCGTCTTTTATGGTATTGGAAAATTGCTCCGCAGCTTGTATATGAAACCCGGTTCGATTTTGGCCCCGAAAGATTTGCACATCACCACTTCCCCTCGATACGCTATTCGTGGTCACCAGCTTGGATACCGGCCCAAGACGAACGCTTATGATGCCTGGGGCCCGGCACAGTTTGACCAGTACATTCGGGAATTGGGCATTTTCGGTTCCAACAGCATCGAGATTATACCGCCAAGAAGCGACGATACACTGACGAGTCCGCACATGAAACTTCCCCCCATAGAAATGATGATAAAACAGGCGGAAATCATCGATTCCTATGGAATGGATGTCTGGATCTGGTATCCGAATGTGGGAAGTGATTATACGCGCCCGGATTCCGTTCGAAAAGAATTAGAGGAAAGAGAAGATATTTTTAAAAGATTGAAACGCATTGACGTTGTTTTTGTTCCCGGCGGTGACCCCGGTGACTTACATCCCGATATCCTGTTCGAATGGCTGAAAAAAGTGGCTAAAGTCCTTAACAAATATCATCCGAAGGCGAAAATCTGGGTGTCTCCTCAGGCGTTTCGTCCAACTAAAGATTGGCTGGATGCTTTCTACAGCAATGTCAATTTGAGGTATCCCTGGTTTGGTGGTGTTGTATTTGGGCCCTGGGTTAAAACACCTTTACCTGAAATTAGAAAAATCGTAAGTCCCAAGATTCCTGTCCGCCGTTATCCGGATATCACTCACAGTATAAGCTGTCAGTATCCGGTAAAAGACTGGGATTTGGCTTTTGCCATGACACTGGGACGTGAATGTTACAATCCGCGTCCGGCCGCGGAAAAAGTGATTCATAATATTCTGGATGAGTTTGCCGAGGGAAGTATAAGTTATTCTGAAGGGATTAATGACGATGTGAATAAATTCATCTGGAGCGACCAGGACTGGAATCCGGATACTCCGGTTATCGAAACCTTGAGAGAATATAGCCGGTTATTTGTTCACCCCGATTTCTCGGAAGATATTGCCCAGGGAATATTAGCGCTGGAAAGAAATTGGCAGGGGCCTTTGATAGCCAACAAGTCTGTTGAAGTAACACTGAAGCAATGGAAAAATATGGAAAAACAGGCCTCGCCTGCGGTTGTAAAAAATTACCGATTCCAGATGGGTCTGCTGCGCGCCTATTATGATGCTTATATACGAGAGCGGCTGATTCATGAAACAGCGCTGGAGTCAGAGGCCAGAGAAGTTTTACGAAATGCAACTATCATTACTATTCAGGAGAAAATAGAACGGGCCGAATCTATTTTAAGCCGGAAGTGGGAGAAACCGGTTGCTCAAGACTATAAAAAACGCTGCTGGGAAATTGCTGATTATTTATTCGAAGCAATTGGTTCACAAACCTCGGTGAAAAAGCATCGAGCAAAGCGGGGCCGGGGTGATTTTATGGATTACATTGATGCCCCGTTAAATAATGCCATTTGGCTTTTATCACAATTCGAAAGGACCCGGAAGATTACGGATGATAAAGCAAGGCTGGCGTCCATAGATGAACTGCTTAATTGGGACAATCCGGGACCGGGTGGTTTTTATGATAATTTGGGACAATCTATAAACACTCCACGGCTTGCCGATTATCCGGCGTGGGAAGAAGACCCGGGCAGCCTGCAATCAACTCGAGTAAGTTTCGGTGCGGGGCTACGAGGCCGGGAATGGGTCCATACGGTACAAGCGAAAGGCTTCGACGGAAGTGCCATACCGTTGGCATGGATGAACCAAATAACCGCCCTGTATGAAACACCCTTAAATGTCGTCTATGAAAACTTGGACCCCCACTCGAGTTATATTTTGAAAGTGGCATACACCGGACGGTTCCAGGCGAACATTCAGTTGACAGCGGATGATGAATTTCAAATCCACGAAATGAGAAAGACCGGAAAGACCCCTATTAATGAATTCCCTATTCCTGAGGAAGCGACCAGGGACGGCAAATTAAAACTAACGTGGACCTGTGCAGAAGGCGAAAGAGGCACCCAGGTGGCGGAGATATGGTTGGTCCTTAAAAAAAATGAGCCCAATCCATAATCCCGTAGTTAGTGCCATGATAACTCCTCCTATAAAAGAACCTGAACGAATCATTGCACCCAGATAAGAAAGAAACAGAATGTTCAGCATATACGGATTTGCAAGGCCATCTCGAAATCCTCTACCACCATGTCCGTAAGCAATATCACCGGCTGGCTGTAACCGCTCGTACGATAAGCCACGAGGTACAAAGGCTTTTGGCTATCAGGTAAATACACCTTTTTGTAAACCAACCAATCACCGCTCTGAGCAAACAAATGCTCTACCAAATCACGCAAGACAATGCGCACACCGTTATCTCCGTCACGGACCATAGCTATGTTTTCCATCTTTTTGGCGTAAGGTTTTGCTAAATCACTCAAGTCTACGATAAATTGACTGTCCATATCGAGCCTACGACGCACCAGAGAAAGATAGTTGGACAAAAGCTGCTTAAGGTATGATTTCCTGTCGGCCAGCTGCCTGCGGAATCGCTTGGCAATGGCTGTCAATCTGCCGGGGCAGGGAACTTTTGAAGCTATGTTTGTTAGAATCAGGTTGTTAGAAAACAGGACTCCGCAGAGCAGTTGTCCGATGAATTTGGCTTTTGGCCTGGTCAATTGCTGGGTCAAGTGTGAAATAAATTTTTGGAAAGCTTTACCGCTGGCCGATACAATATTATCATTCATTG
>JBGVTO010000191.1:0-54902 GCA_041862635.1 Phycisphaerae bacterium
TTCTTTTTGAATATTGACTATTTACTATTGACGAATCACGATTCGGGCCGGCTGGCTCTAAGTCCTTGCCACTGTGTGGCTTACGACATGCAAACTGAAATGTCATCTTCGCCTGCTGGCGATTTGCCCCCGACAGAAAAGCAAGTGAGCTTACATCGGGGGTAAACTCCTTTAGCCTGCTGGCTAACATTTGGGTATTATACCATATTATCAAACAAAAATCAAGCGAAATCCAGATCCAGATTGACAAATTTATTAATATTTGATATAGTGCTTTTTAGCGAAAAACATCACTTGCAAATCATCCTGTTAATTTCTTGGTAAGCCGCCTGCGAGATTAAGTGGAAAAAACCAGGTTGGTGGAAACGCTCAAGCAAGTATTGATAAGGGCATAGTTATCTACGTACTGACAAGATTGATAAGCCCATGATTTGAAAATTCCTGCAATATTTGGATTTTTTTGCGTATATGACTACGGAGCAAGGTATGTTGCACCGGGATTTTAAATGGGCTGGATTTGTTCCACATAGCGTGCTAGTAACCGATGAGGTCCGGCCAGAATAGCCATAGAACTGTTAATAAAGGTAAAATTATACCAAGGCCTGAATAGAGTTCAGCGTCTACCTGGTTCTCTGGAGTCTTTTAAGAAAATGGGGTATAACCCAACAATGGGGGGAAGGAGGATAAAAAATGACGGCGGGAGTACAAAAACGAAAAATCCGATGGGCAATTTATTTATTGTTGGTGATTTTGTACTTTTATAGCATGCCGGCTCAAGCCCAATACGGCGGCGGTAGCGGAAGAGCAGAAGACCCGTATCTGATCTATACAGCCGAGCAGATGAATGCAATTGGCGCCAATACGAGTGACTACTACAAGCACTTTAAGCTGATGGCAGATATCGATATGAGCAGCTACATATGGACAGATTTTAATATCATCGGATACCATCGAAATTTGGTAGACCGGAAGTCGTTTGCTGGCGTCTTTGATGGCAATGGTCATACGATATCGCATCTGACGATCGAGGGCGGGAGCTATCTGGGACTATTTGGTTTGTTGGGCGGGGGCGAGGTCAAGAACCTCGGGTTGGTGGATGTCAACGTAACCGGTTTAGGTGACCGTATCGGCGGCCTCGTGGGAGAGAATATCAGTGGCATAATCACAAACTGCTATACTGAAGGCACTATTACGGGGAATAAATGGGTCGGCGGGCTGGTGGGGAGCAACGGGGGTGATGTGACCAACTGCTGCAGCAGTGGTGTGGTCAGTGGAGAGCACTATGTCGGCGGGCTGGTAGGACATGAACATCGCCAAATCTACGACTGTTATTCGACCACGAATGTTTCGGGAAGGGAGTGTGTCGGGGGACTGGTGGGACTCAGTTGGAAGGGAACTATCACCAACTGCTATTCGGTAGGCCGCGTTACCGGAATGACAGACGTGGGCGGACTCATCGGACTAAATTATGGTAACGTTTACAGTTCCTTCTGGGATATTGAAGCCAGCGGACAAATGACCAGCGCCGGTGGGACGGGTAAGACAACGGCCGAGATGCAGGACTCAAAATCGCTTATGGATGCAGGCTGGGATTTTGTCGGCGCCCCTGATGGGCCCAGTGACATTTGGTCAGAGCCTGCCGGTGGTGGATATCCAATTCTTTGGTGGCAGCTCTCACCTTTGCCGGCGCTGCCCACTTTCTCGGGTGGGACTGGAACGGTTTATGACCCCTATCTTATCTCAATCGGCAGTGAGCTAAATAGTATTGGTTATAATCCGAGACTTATAGGAGCACATTTTAATTTAATCGATGATATTGACATGACAGGGATTGACTTTTTCATTATTGGCAATTGGTCATCCCCTTTCACCGGCGTTTTTGACGGCAACGGTCATGTAATCTCTAACTTTACCTGTATTTCTACCGATGCAAATAGGGTTGCACTTTTCGGCGACGTTCGTGGCGAAAATGCCGAGATCAAAGATTTGAGATTGATCGACCCTAATGTTGATGCCGGGCAGGGGAATTATGTTGGTTCGCTGGTCGCCCGACTGAGAGAAGGAACCATTACCGACTGTTACGCCGAAGGCGGCAACGTCGCGGGAAATGAAAGTGTTGGTGCCCTGGTGGGATTCAATTACGACGGCGATATTTCAAATTGCTGCTCCACGGTCAGCGTTTCGGGATTTCAGTTCGTCGGTGGACTGGTGGGAAGTCACATTTGTCCCGGCTCGCATCATGTGGCAAGAATCAGCAATTCCTATTCGGTAGGTTCCGTTACGGGAACAAAGTGTGTCGGCGGCCTGGTGGGACAGAATGATGCTAATTGGGGGGAGGGCACAATAACCAACTGCTATTCGACCAGCAGTGTTATAGGAAGTGAGAAAGTCGGCGGGCTCGTGGGAGTTAATACCGGTTCTTCATGGATGTCTCGTGGAGGAATCTCCAACTCCTATGCCACCGGAAATGTTTCGGGAGACCGCGAAGTCGGCGGCCTGGTGGGATTCAATCAGGGCACAATCACCAACTGCTATTATATGGGTAGCGTTTCAGGGGATGACTTTGTCGGCGGCCTGGTGGGAAGCAGCAGTGGTGCCGGAACGAATGACTGCTATATCACCAACTGCTATTCTTCCGGCATGATTATCGGTGTTAGTTGCGTCGGTGGACTTGTAGGAATTAATAAGCGTGGCGGGTCCTTTTATATCCCCAGCGTGTGGAATGGGGGGTTGAAAACGCCAATGAGCAGGATAACTAAATGTTATTCAACCGGCCACGTTACTGGGTATTCTAAAGTTGGTGGTCTGGTGGGAGAAAATGATAGTATCGTTAACAGCTCTTTCTGGGATATTGAAAACAGCGGACAGTCGAGAAGTAATGGTGGGACAGGCAAGACAACGGCCATGATGCAAATGCAAAGTACCTTTACTGTTGCTGGCTGGGACTTCGTGGACGAGACGGCCAACGGCACGAAGGATATCTGGTGGATTTTAGAAGGTCAGGACTACCCCAGACTATGGTGGCAGCTATCGGCCTTCTCTTCTTTTCCGCAGGATGGTGCAATAGATGTCACCCAGCCGATAATTCTTCAATGGGCCCCCGGAAGATCAGCCCTTTATCATGACATATACTTCGGTGAAGATGAGGATGCTGTTAAAAAAGCAACTACAGGTTCGCCCGAGTACAAAGGCAGCAGAGACCTCAGCTCGGAGAGCTATAATCCTGGAAAACTTGCCTTGGATACCACTTATTATTGGCGTATCAATGAGGTCAACAACGCCAATCCCGACAGTCCATGGATTGGCCCTGTCTGGAGCTTTACAACAGCTAACTTCCTTATCGTGGACGATTTTGAATCCTACAATGACCTTGACCCCGACGACCCCGAAAGCAACAGGATATTTAATGCGTGGATAGACGGATACGACGACCCGACAAACGGGTCTTTGGTTGGTTATGAGAATGCTCCTTTTGCCGAGCAAACTATCGTTCACGGAGGCAGCCAGTCGATGCCTCTTTTCTACGGCAACAGTGTTGGTTACTCTGAGGCAACTTTGACGTTGACCTATCCGCGTGACTGGACCGAGAATGGTGTCAGCACTTTATCTATCTAGTTCAGGGGCAATTCGGATAACGCTGCTGAGACTTTGTATGTTGCTCTCAATGGTAGTGCAGTGATTAAACACGGTAATCCAGATGCAGCACAGATATATAGGTGGATCGAATGGACTATTAACCTGCAAGTGTTTGCAGACCAGGGTGTGGACTTAACTGATGTCGATACAATTTCGATTGGCTTTGGCGACAGGAACAATCCGCAGCCTGGTGGTTCAGGTGGGGTCTTTTTTGACGATATTCGGCTGTATCGGTCACCATAGCAAAAAGCGACACCGATGATAGCTGATGGATTCTCGAAGGCCAGCACTATCCCAGACTGTGGTGGGAATTGATTCTTGAGAATTGATCTGCTGATATTCTTTACAGCGTCGGAAGTGTACTTGGCCGTACGGTTACTTGTTATTTAACAGGTCCTTAGATTTCTCATTAAGACTTTGATTAATGTCAGGGCTTTTTCAATGGTTCCGTCTTGGAAGACTATCATCATTATTTGCACAGTGCTCCAGACATTTTGCATTATTATTGATCAGCTTTTACTCAAACGCCACAAGTCCCATCTCCATGACCGACTTCTTAATTTTTGGATTAGACTTGACGACATCCAGGTACCTGACCTACCCAAAGTATTAGCATCCTTCGTTTTGAAACACTTGAATAAATTAGTTGGAATTAGTCCATTTAGTTTTCAGGCATTACGTAAGTATGCTGTATCAAGTTTAATTCTTACTGTTTCAGTGGTATTAATTAGTAGTATTGCAATGGATTTTGAGGGTCCCTATTCTGGCTTGCATGAAATTAGTCTTCGTGAAGCAATAGACCCACGTGCGTTACTTGGACATAGCGAAATAAGTTTTCGTCTTGAACAACGTCGTATGTTCGAATGGTTGAAGGAATACGATATTCAAACAGAAAGAGAAACTCTTGAAAAGGCGCAAACTTGCCTTGCAGAATTTGACCGAGCACATGAAGCGTATAAAAGAGGAGACCAAGAGAAATTTGACGAGCATCGAAAGATAATAGAAAAACTGATCGAAGATCAAGTCACCGAAGATGATATGTTGTCAGAGTTTGCTGATACTGAGACTTATGAAAAATCACGACAATATATTTCCAAATATCAAGCGACTGTGGATCTTTGCGAAAAGTTACAAAAGAAAATTGAACTTGAAGGCCACCAAGCCGTTAGCTTTGAGGAAATCCGTGAAGCTAAACGCTTGGTAGATGAATTAGAATCATATTTTTTATCAGATTTCTTATCAGATGACATTTTCTCATTTTGGGGGTTACTCTGGCGCATTTTGGGACTCGTCTTCAGGTCCTGGCATTGGATTCTTAGCATAAACATTACGTTTGATGTGATAACAATAATTGTGACTATTTATTGTCTGAAAATTGTAAGTAGTTCCGGATTGGTGAGGGGGCTTGCTGCCATGCTATTTGATATTATTATTGCCGTTCTCCTTGCAATTTTTTGTCACTTTGGCGTGGTTATTACTGGATCAGCAGATAATATGGGAAACAACACCATCATAGCATATTGTATGACAACGTGCTTACCAACAATTGCGTTCCAAGCAGTACTGATGGGATGCTTAATAGCCAGACTTCTCCTCTTTGTAACAATACGGGCCCTTATGTATTTTGCGGAAGTAGCTACGGAGAAAGAGGCAAAAGAAATGATAGTCTTTAGCATTCTTGCGGCGTTGGTTAATGGATTTATCGTACTCCTTAAAACCGCTGCATATTTTTTGTAGCCTGCGCACTAAGTGGATTGAATACAGATACAATTTGGCCCGTTAAGAAAAAATGACAAACAAGTCGATGATTTCTTCTCGCCTTAGATGATGATTTGGCACAGGCGACGGTTTACTGAACCGTAATTGGTTTTACACAACTTAGGGCAAGCAAGGCGGTTAGTAAATCTGCTCGAAGTCTGGTTGCGTACAGGTTGCAAATTCTGATAAAAATACTGCGTTTCTTGCGCGGAAGGAAGATTGCACATAGGCAAGCGATTGTTGAGGCCTCTCTCCAACTTCTAACTTTCTTAGAGTTCCAACGCAGGATTCAAAGCGTAAGGTACAAAAGTAGAAAGTATAATGTTTCAACCATCAAAAAAATTATCGAAGGAATCTTTGTTTTCAGCTCTTTTTCAATTGATTTTTAATCAATAATAGTGTAATATATGAATTATAGCTGATGTATTACAAAATAATTTAATTGAGAAAAGGAGCTAAAAAATGAAGAAAAAGAAAAAGATTACAGCAGTTTATGTTCGAGTATCGAGCAGAGTTCAGAGCACACGAAGCCAGATGCCAGACTTAAAGAAGTACGTCGCAGCTTATACAGACAAAAATACTAAGATTCACTGGTTTGTCGATAAGATGTCAGGCAAGAGCATGGACAGACCCGAATGGAATAAACTGGCTAAGAAGATTATGGATAATAGAGTCGAACGTTTAATTGTCTGGCGATTAGACAGGCTTGGTCGTACAGCAGCAGGCTTAACAAAGCTATTTGACGAACTGAACAAACGTAAAGTGAAGTTTATTAGTGTCAAAGATGGAATTGACTTAAGTACATCAGCAGGCCGTCTAATAGCGAATGTCTTAGCAAGTGTTGCAGCATACGAAATCGAAGTTGGTTCAGAACGAATCAGGGCAGGTCAGAAAGCTGCGAAAGCTGCTGGTAAGAAATGGGGAGGCTCAAAGAAAGGCAGACTGAATACGATTACTAAAGAGCAAGCAAGAGCAGTTATCAAGATGAAAGCTGATAACGAGAAGATAAGTACAATCGCTAAGACGCTTAATATGAATAGGACATCAATTTACAGGATACTTGAACGTCACCGAGAAGGTTTACTCGATGTTGCGTAATTATGATTGAAAGGCAGAGAATGAGTTTAGATTTTTGCTGTTGTTGTGGTCGTTAGGTAGGTTCGCAGGAAGGCGTTACAATACACACGGCAGAAGGTAATAGATACAGGGAAATTATTAATCGGCTTTTTAACTGGTCAATGGAAGAACAAGGTGTTAAAATGCCGGTAAATATTAATCCAGTTTCAAAAGTATCGAAGTATAAGGAAAAAGCACCTGAGATTCGCTTCCTGACTTTAGCTCAAGTTGACGAACAGCTAAGAGTCTTAGAGGATTGTCCTCTGCTTCAAGCAATGGTTGCAATGTACATCTATGCGGGTTTAAGACGAGAAGAGGCAATTTGGCTTACTATTAATGATGTAGATTTCAAAGCTGGACCCTACGGAATGATTCAGATAAGGGCAAAAACGGTAAATGGTGAATATTGGCAGCCAAAAACCAAGGTTAATAGAGCGGTTCCGATCAGTTCAGCCTTGCGGTACTATCTTGATAGGTACAAACCAAAGATTACGCCGGAGAGGTGGTTTTTCCCATCACCGCAGGGCAAAAGATATGATCCAGACAATTTCAGCAGAGATTTGAGAAATGCCAACAAAAAAGCTGGTTTGAAGTGGACTTGTCTGGATTTTCGGCATACTTTTGGATCTCAGCTTGCGATTAAAGGGGAATCTTTGTATAAAATATCAGCGTTAATGGGAAATTCACCAGAGATATGTCGTAGGCATTATGCAGCTTTGATTCCAGAGATAATGACCGGTAGTGTGGAATTCACGCCTGTATATGCTGGATGCCGTACATTGTCCGTAAGTGAAATTTAAAATGGTTAAAAAATCACACAAACAAAAACGAAAAGAAAACTTGCGAAAGCGATACAAGAAGAGAAAACAGAAAAGTTATAGCCGCAGCTTTTCGTCAGAGCTAGATGCCCTTAAACATTATTTCTCAAAATATGCACAAGAGGAAATAATCGCAATGCTTGGAGGATTACAGCTTGTACCGGAAAATCATTCTCACTTAGTTCGTTTAGAAGCGGCTTCTCAAGTAGCATGTTCTCTTCGCAATAAAAGTAAGAGGACTATTGATGTTAATGGACTTAGAACCCAACTTAACAAAATTTTACCAACAAATGGTTATTATGGAATTGCGGAAGATCCAACAGAAAGCCTGTTTACTGAGAATATAGTTTTTCATGGTGGTAATTACATCGTTTATTCCGGGATCACTCATGGTGGTAGTTTTATATTGAAAAACCTTTTAATGTCAATTTTTCATCAGGGAGCAGACTTAGATCTCAATTTCAAGGTGAATATAAAATATACTAGTATGGCACTGCTCACTATAAGCAATGAAGTTGCTAACCGTTTGGGGCATTCGAGAAATATAATAAGTCCTGATACTTGGCGAGAAAATATTCATGTCCCAGACATTGGTGAAGTAATATGGCTTCGAGATGTAGCGAAGTTTTCACGCCTAGAAATAAGCGACCTATTTCAAATGTCAGGATTGGATTTTCAGTTCTTATCAGCTTTTCTATGCAAAGCCGGTGACATTAGCGTAAATGCAGACGACAGTAAAAAAAATCCACTTTTCAGTAAACCATTAGTCCAAATTGGAGAAAGGATAATTCTTGCTCAACCTGGTTCTATTACCAGTGCACTGAGGCATTATATATTTGTTACCGCTCTAAATAAGGGATTAATCGAGAAATTAATCGAAAGTTATAGAAAAGTGCTTCGCAACAATGTCGAAGCTAGCTTAAACCGTATGTTTTACGAAAATATTGAATATGATTTCCCAATATCAGAGGAGTTGTTGCCTATTGAGGAAAAAATATACAGGATTGATACAGATAAACTAGCCTATATCCAAATAATAGTAGATGATGCTTCCGACTATAATCCGGATGAGGTATTTTGCCATTGGGAAAATAAAACATTAGTTGAGAAACTGGAAACTAGGCGAGACAAGATAGCCAAATTACTGTTAGATGATCCCAATCTAGATTGTTCAAAGGTTTTACTTATTATAGTATTGGGCAGCATTGGGCGATCTATTGTGCTTGGGATAAAGAGTGACCCTGATAATACTCTTACAGTGACAATACCTGCTCAAGAGTTAGAAATATTATCAAATCTTCAGGAGTGTGATAGTCTGACTATCTGGAAGTATGCTGGAGCAAGAAAAAGATGGCATCAGATTTTCCAGATGCCTTTGGGAATGTTTTCGTTTTTGGATGTGTTTGCCCTATATCTCAATCATCATCATTCGTTTTATCTCAGTGACGAGGGGCCAGTAATGCCAATCTTGCACGTCGGATATGGTCATGAGCTTCGGGTCAAATCGGTATTGACTTCTGATATTCATGCAGTGTTGGTCAGACCGAAAGGATTATCCCCTCGATATGTTACTGTAACGAGACGTTATGAAGGTGATCCAATCCCAATTTATGTGTTATATGATTCTTTGTCACCTTTTGTTAAAGTTGTGGAAGGCTATAAACAGCCTTTATGGGTGATGCGTGATTCCTCATCAGAATATAATTCAAGAGATTTGGATGATATATATTTTAAAGTAACGGACTTGTTTGCCTATTGGCTTTGGCAAATGACTCCTAGCCTAAAATCTCATCTTGAGATTTTAGGAGAAACTCCAATTAACATCAATATACGACTCGTGAAGTCGAAAGATTGGGCTAATATTTCTTTGATTACTCCTCCCACAACGTCTGTAGAGTGCACTTATACTATAGATGGTTTTGATATTATTTTTTCCATTCCAGCAGAAATCCAAATTTATTTCGGCAAATCTGATAATGAGGGTGAAAGATTAATTCTTAATACACTTTTACAAGCATTTAATGTAATGTTGGGACAAAATAGAAAAACGCAGAGTCTAACTGAAGAAATTCAACACAACATTCTACAAGCACATGCTCCACTTGGCCCAAAGAAAATTCTTAACTTATTTCATCAAAATAGAGCTGCGTTAAATCCTACTAATCTTCCAAGCTTGAGGAAACTTCAGGAACATAACCTAGAGGAACAACTTGATGGCCTTGTTGCAGAACTAGATGATAAAACACTAGTAGTTGGGGAAGTTAAAGATAAGAAAAAGCGGCTTAAACTCATTGGTAAAATTGTAGATCTGTACTTAGATCGTCTCCGGTCTTTCCTTTCAGAATTCGCCTATCAACCTTTGTTGGAGCAACTTATATCTAATAATGAAGCAGCTCATCATCAACGGATTATGAGAACATTTACTATGGCAACTGATATAGAATGTTTTTCGGATGTCAATACAAGAGTAGAAAGGGAAAAAGAAGAGAAAATTGCAATCACAATTGCGGCAGTTGCCACAAGAACGTTAATTGAGTTTATAGCAGCGGAACCACCAGAAGGTAAGAAATTCATAAGTAAAGACGATTTAGATAAGCTACTAGCAATAGCCTACCAGTTCTTTAACTGGGGTTCGTATTATGATCAGATCGAACTGGGCCTGTTTGATCATCGTCTAAGTATATTAAAATCAGGTAGGATAGGAAGAGATACTGAATTACTACAAAACTTCAGAGATTTATTTCTCGGGGCTAAAGTACGCGAAGAAGTCGAAGAAGCGGTCAGTGATTTTGAAGCTTTTATTACGCCAAAGAACACCGAAAATGCAGAGAATCCAAAGCTTGATTTGGCTGCTATGAATGCTGCCTATGTTGCTGAATTTGGTCTGACAATGGAAGAAATTAAAGAATTCCATATTTGCATAATAGATATAGGATTTGAGCAAGAGAAGGCATGTGCGAATTTACCTCTTTCAGAATTGAAAAAGGCGATTAGAGAAAAGGTCAAACACATTACAGATTGGACAGATATTAAAATTAGCGAAGCAATACAGCTATATTCCTTAAAACCAAGAGCAAAATGGGATGCTGTACCAAATGAATTCTTAAGGTCTGATATTTATCCTTGGCGTTACAATCGTAGATTATCTTACATATACCGCCCATTAATAATCGGCCCTTTACCAAAGGATGATCCTTTAGTGTTCTGGGGCCCACGACATGTTGAAGAATCATGTAGGCTTTTGTTCAGTAACATAGGTAATGGGCGTTACAAACTTCACGATAATAGCTCTGAAGAAATGAAATCATTTTTAGGTAGTATCAGAGAGAATCTTGGAAAGTCGTTTACAAACAAAGTGAAAAAATGGTTTGAAACTAACACTGTTTGGCCAGTTGAATCAGAAATTCCAATCAACAAAAGCTCTCCTTTAGAAGCAAGAATGGATCTTGGAGATATTGATGTACTGACCATTGACGACGTCGGACAGAAAATATATTCCATAGAGTGTAAAGACATAAACTACGGTCGTAATCCTAGAGAAATGGCAAGTGAATTGGAGCGGTTCATTAATGAAAGCGAAGGTAGTGAATCATGGGTAGAAAAACATGTTAAAAGAGATCTGTGGTTGAAAGAAAATACTAGCAAATTGTCATTGATTTTCAGTCAAGATGTTAGTTCTTATGAAGTTTGCTCGGTTTTCTTAACTTCAGAAGAATTACCAGCTCCTTATCTGACAAAAATGCCTTTATCGTTTTTTGCTTTTACTAGGTTGGAACGAGAAGGTGTAAAAATTCTTGATATGTAACTATTTAATTAGGACAAAAAGATAGTAAATTAAATTAAGTGTGGCGTATAAAGTATAATTGGTAGCTGCCCCGGGAAAGGACTTGCGATCACAAAACCGGGGCAGTAAGATTTCCTCCAGCCTCAGGATGTAGATATTTTTTTAGACATTTCTGGGGCTTGTCTGGGCGTGCCAGTTGTGTTGGTGAAATCAGGCTGGATTAGGCCTTCGAGCGGATTTAGAGGCATGATTTCCGGGGTAGATACCTGCGCTTGACTTAATTTTGTTAAAGAATTTATTTGACAAAATAGAAATCTTCTATGTAATATTCAGGTAGCTGAGGATAAAAACAACATTGGCACTGGTATTTTTCTGCGAACGACCTGACGCTTCGACGTATTGCCGATGACTTGACGATTCTGGAACTGTTTTGCAATAGTCGAAGTGCAAACAAAATCTGGGCTATATGCTACTTACTTGCCAATAGGAGATCTAGATGGTGGAGAAGAAATCGTATGACTATACAGCGTTGGACATACGTGGATACGTTGAGCCAAAGCCTATCCTTGGCGAGGTGGATGCTGACACCGAATGGGCTCAAGAATCGGAAGCGGCGAATCTATTCTTGCGCACGGAGAGCTATGAGACTTTTACGCAGCCGAACTTCATCTTTCTTTTTGGCCGTCGAGGCACTGGTAAGACAGCCATGATGAGGATGCTTAAGTATGAGGTCACAAATGGTCACAATAGCTACTATTCCTATGCCCACCTTCTCAGCCAGGAAGATGCATACCACCAGCTAGCAACTCATTTGCGCATGAGTCCTTTGTCAACACTTCCCCAACCCGAATTAGTGTATCAACTTACTAACAAATGGCGCTGGGTAATTATGCTCAGTGCAATGACTGCCGTTGTCAAAGCTCACAAGGATACGAAGGTCGCAGAACAGGATCCCGATATCGCTGTGATAAAGAAGTACCTTACACACAGTATTCCAGATACCGTCAAGACGATCACGGCAGAGTCCGAGACTAGTCCCCTATCAAGCGTACTGGCTGTCGTTACAGATGAGCTTGATGCTGTCGACTATTCTCCGACTAGAGTTGGTTCTGCACTCATCAAGATTACAAGGCGCCTCTTTAGTCCTGATTATGAACAGGCCTGCCAAGCACTGTCACGCATCATCAAAAAATCACACAAAGCATGTGTGGTAATGGTCGACTCCATTGAATTGTACAATCTTAGGGATAGTGTTGCACAAGCGGTGACCACGGCATTGATGGATGCTGCCTATAGAATGTATGGATCGAGCCAGAATAACGGCGTCGTGGTTAAGGTCGCATTTCCTTCTGAGGTATATCCCTATCTGAATTCAATAAATCGTGAAAAAACGGAAGGGAAAAACCTGTTCATACTCTGGCGGTACCGTGACCTTGTGACTTTACTTGCGAAGCGCTATTGGCAGTTAGTAGACAAACAAACGTCCATAGAGCAATGTAAAGCCTTGAATAATTACCATGAAGCTAGAGCATATTTGTATACACATCTACCGCCCACTGTGGGGACGGAAACAGAGATCGATTTTGACACGCTCGCTTTCATTATTCGTCATACTCAGAAGAAACCGAGGCAAGTGATTTTGCTTCTCAACGTTATACTTACGCTTGCAAAAACCTTAGGCAAAGATAATGCAAGTATTAGCGAAGAGATAGTGAAAAGAGGCACGCGCGCACGCTTGGATCTTCTTGTGAAAGGAACTTTAGACATTTACTCGACAATATGTTCTGAGGTTGAGCCACTGGTTATGCGCGCATTGGCGGATACGCCGAGCGAGTTTGACTACTCTCGCCTTGACCAGCAAATGAAGGAGATCCATTCTCTTCGTAAATCCATAGACATTGGAGCTGAGGAAGTCAAGCACCTGTTTCTTGAGACTGGTGTTCTTGGGATGAGGCGTGCGCGTCGTAATTTCCACAGTCGCAATAAAGTTATCTCGATCGGTTTATTTGAGTACCAAGTGAAAAGGAGGCTTTACCTCACAAACAAATCAGTTTGTGTTGTACATCCTATGTTTTACCAAGACCTTCGTACAGATATTGACAAAGACACTTTTATATATCCCATGCCAGTTGAGGATGAGGAAAAGGAACTGTTGGAGGAGGCAGGTATTGTATTAGGTGCGCCAACTGCTACATAATTTTGACAAACCGACTTGCTCTGTCTTTGCAGCGTTGTTAGGCAACAGGCAGAAACTTTGGAGATGTAGCTATTTCCAACCAGAACACACACGTCCTGAACGATTGTTGGTTTTCTTTTACTTTCCATTCGGAGCAAGCCTCGTCAGTTGCATCGGTCCTGACCGGCCACTGTTGTTTTTCTCTAACGTTTTGACCAGTCAGCTGGAATACTATGAACCAGTCTCAAGAACAAACCCAGATGTGCGGAAATGACTGAGCTTTTCTTCCAGTGTTCCAGACCACGCTTGTTTTTGCTCTGAGCTGTCCTGCCCAGGCAATTCCTACTCCGTGGAGCGCTGGTCTATATATGCATAGAAAGGATGAGCATGCGATCATTCGCATTTAAGAAATAAGAAGCTCTTTGAGAAGTCAATATGCCTAAATATTCTGGAAACGCACGGAAAAACCATATAAAACGCGTATTCCTTATAAAACATGCATAAACATAGCTATCCAGAGTGGAAAATCGATTTGTGCGAGTCTAAACCGCCTTAAATCGAAAGATACGAGCTATAATTAACGTCATTTTGACGCTATTTTCGTAATTCCTCCTTTCGATAGGCTCATCTGGTTTTCTTCTGAAACATGACCTGCCAGACGAGCAATTGCGAAAAGCTGTCCGCAAAAGGAGCATAACCCGCCAGGGGGCAGCTTTTTTTTATTTTTTTACTTGATATTGAGTCGAAGGAATAATATAATCTTAATTAAGATAATTACATTTTGATAAACGAAATATGGGGTGAAGGTGTCCTATTTCTCTGACCAGAAAATGGACACCTGAGCCCCGCCATTAAAAGGTCAGAGAAATGAGGACAACTCAAACAGACAAACCACAAACACTCAGAGCAGTCGGGTACTGCCGAACGTCTGGCGAAGGGCAGCGGGACAATACATCCATCCCAAGACAGAAAGAAGCGATTGAAGAATTCATCAATCGTAATGGATGGCACTTCATCTGCCATTACGTTGATGAAAGTATATCGGGTAAAAAGGTTGAGGGACGGGATGCTTTTCAGCAGATGATGAAAGATGCTGCAAATGAAGAATTTGACATTATTGTTCCTTATGACGTAACAAGATTTGCCCGTGATGGTTGCGACATTATTTCCAATTCATCGTTCTTGAAAAAGACTTTTGGCGTCGATGTTGTCGATACCAAATCATTCGACACACGAGACCGCCATAGAATAATAGCAAACTATACTCAAGCTGGCGTGGCTGAGTGGGAACGTTTGAATATTATGGAGAGGACTATTGGTGGGCGTATCGAAAAAGCAAGGAATGGATTGCCGTGGGCTCGAAACCTCCCAGTTGGTCGGGGTTACGACAAAGATAACGGCAATTGGTACATCACCGAGCATGGATATAAACTCAGTGAGTTGTTGACCCGATATGCAGACGGCGAAAGACTTAAACTTTTGGCAATAGAATATGGTATTAAGTCTGCTCAAACAATAACTCGAAATGTTCGGGAGGGCCAATTATCGGGTACATACTATGCAAATTTTCATTCACCTGAAATAGGCATAAATCATCTGCGAGTAAAAGTACCTGGTATGCCTGAAGTAATTAGTCCTGAATTAGAAAGACGTGTTAGAGACCGTATGGCTCATAACAAGAAGTGGAATAAGCAACACAAGCGAAAATATGTACTGAGCGGTTTATTAGAATGTACTCATTGTGGCAAATCCTTGAAGGGACAGACTCTCAAAAGTGGTGTTTATTATCGGCATAATAATTACCTCGCTGATGATAAGAGAGATTGTCCATATTGCAGTATTAGAGGTGACTTGTTGGAAAGTCATGTCTTAGACTACCTGTATAACTTCTTTTTGGATGAACCAGCTTACAATAAAGCCATCAAAGCTGCATTGCCATCTGGCGATGACAGAAAAGCTTTGGAGAAGGATATCAAGCTGACTGAGGGTCAGATAGCTAAGGCAAAGAACAAATTATCAAACCTTGTTAATGCTGTTGCTGCTGGAGCAGACGTTAAGCTTCTGCTTGATAAACAAGATGAGCTAAAGGCCACTATACGGGCTTTGGAAAGAAGGCGGGATGAGCTAAATCAGACACTTGCATCTATGCCTGACCCTGATAGTATCAAAAAAGATGCTATGCTGTTGCGGATATATCTAATTGAAAAACATAAGGGCAAGGACTGGCGGAAAGCGTCTTACGATGATGTGCGTAAATTTCTTCATTTCCTGTTTTCCGATAATCCTAAGAAAAGAGGCTATGGGATTTTTGTCGGTAAGCAAAACGGTAGATGGCATATAACGTTCAAAGGTTGTGCTGAATTTTATCACGATGTTATTGACGGACGGCCTGTAAGCTACACTCTTTCAAAAGCTGCCGACCGTTTGAACGCCGAAATCAAGAGTATTTACGAAAAAGGTATTGATGAGGCGAATAGTGAATATGAGGAAATGAGTTCTTGTACTGATGGAATAAAACCTAACAAGGTTAATAACCGGACGGCTCGTTATCTGCCAATTCGAAAAAATTTCTATTTTATAAGTGACGTATCGACAAGACTTTAAGGAAATCACAAAAATTGGTAACGTTTTCAATGGCCGTGTCCAGCAGTTCCTGACTGCAAGTAGTGAACGTTAGCTGATATATCGTAACGAGGATGCATCAAAAAAAATTTGTGGCAACAGGGATTTTGGTATTTGACTTTGAACTCTTCATAGGTGACCAATTCACTTCCATTTTACATGTCAGCGTCGCTTTGTCCACGAACGAAGGCGGCTGGCGGTGGACGCCAAATGGCCGGAATAAGGCGACCCTGATGACCAGTCAGCCGTCTTGCCGCAGGTGGTTTTGGGATAATTGAGGTTCCGCAAGGCGCCGCATTATTGTAAAATAGAATCTCATGTGAGGTTGACAATAACTTGATGTCTTGTATGGAGCCAAGAATGAGGGTAATACTTTTTACAGGCAAGGGCGGCGTTGGTAAGACGACGATCGCCGCTGCAACTGCGACACGGGCATCCGAGCTTGGCCACAGAACATTGGTCATCAGTACCGATGCCGCACACAGCCTTGGCGACAGTTTTGACCGCCAGTTAGGCAATTCTCCAACCAAGATCAGCAGCAATCTCTGGGCACAAGAAATCAGCGTACTTGAAGAGATTGCACAGAATTGGAAGACCATTCAAGAGTACATGGCGTCCTTTTTCAGGTCAACAGGGGTCGACGACATACTTGCCGAGGAGATGGCCGTGTTGCCGGGAATGGATGAGCTGTTCGGCCTGTTCCACATTCACAAAGCAAATCGGTCAGGCAAATATGACTGCTTGGTCGTGGACTGCGCACCCACGGGGCAAACGTTGCGCTTGCTTAGTTTTCCGGAGGTCGCCCGGTGGTGGATGCAGAAGATATTCCCCATCGAAAGGAAAGTAGCCAAGAGTCTGCGGGCAATGAAGAAAAGGACGATCCTGTCCTTCCCGATTCCGGAAGATTCTGTATATGTCTCTATACAGAAGCTGTTCGAAGACATCGGAGCGCTCAGCGAACTGTTGGCCGAGCCCGAGATCACGTCGGTTCGTATTGTCCTAAATCCCGAGAAGATCATTCTGGAAGAGACGCAGCGAGCTTATACCTACTTGAATCTGTATGGCTATCCCGTCGACTGTGTTATAGCCAATCGAATTCTGCCGGATGAAGTAAAGGATTCCTATTTCTCCGGCTGGCGCAAGACTCAAACAAAATACATGGAGAGAATCGAAAGTGTGTTCTCGCCGCTGCCTGTTCTGAAAAGCAAGCTCATGCGCTCGGAGATCGTAGGATATGCGTCGCTGGAGCGGCTCGGCAGGGATATTTACGGTGGGGATGACCCGGTGAGAGTCTATTACGAAGAAAGTCCTCAGCGGATAATGAAGGAGGGCGACGGCTATGCCATGGTTCTCAAATTGCCTTTTGCGAAAAAGGCACATTTAGAGGTACTGAAGAACGAAGACCAACTGACGATTCAAATTGGCAACTATCGCCGAGAGGTATTGTTACCCGGTGCGCTTGCTCTGCTCAAAGTAGGCAAGGCAACATTTGAGGCAAATGAGCTGAAGGTGACATTTGTCAAAGGAGCGTGAAAAATGGCAAAGAAGAAAGAGAAAGTCGTGAACTTAGTCAACTCCATGCTTGATGTCGAAAGAGACTTCTGGGACCTGTTTTTCGATTTTGTACCCGAAGAGACCAAAAAGCATCTCAAGGCGGCGCGCAGAGAGAAGCTGCTGGCTCTTCGTTCACTTCTCGATGCCAAGATCAAGGACTTGGAAGAAGAGGACAAGAAAGCAGGCAAAAGGAAACCACAGAAAGTCAAAGTGGAGTAGAACGAAGTCCGACCCTTTTACATGAGAATTGTGCGTTTCATATGGACACTATAGCAGTTCTCCGGTGCGCTGGTGTGACAGCCAGCCCTCGGTTTGCGTGGAAGCCGCCATCGTCTGCCTACTCCCCCACCCAGACCACCAAGCAACAACCACCCCAACGCCGCACCCAGACCCGCGACTACCGGGAGGCGGTTTGGTGAAGAGACCTGGAGTGCCGACAGAAGAAATTGCAGAACGGTTTGAAGAAGCAAGAATGGCGAGCGTTCCTCCCAGCCGCTCGCCTTATCATCTCAGGGGCTTTTGTCTTGCAAAAATACTATCGGCAAGATATAACACCACCTTGATTCTAAGTGATCACAAGACGTAGGTATTAATGTCTATTATCTTACTGATAACTCATGCCTTGGCTTGGAAAATGGGATTCAGGGACTCCGCCATTTGTTTGACTTTTTCCAAATCCTGTATCGAGATCGGCTTGAGAGTCATGGCCAAATCCACAGCCATGCGAAACAGTGACTCTTCGCCTGGCGGTATAGCAGCTGTTACTGGTTGGCTAAAGGTAAAGTACAGCCCCAACCTTGCTTCTTCCCGTTCGGTAAGAGGTTGATACCAGCACTTCGGATATTCTTTGCGTGATGGATCACCCTTAGGCCATTGCTGTCGTGCCAGAGACTTCAGTGCCAGTCTTGCTACTCCTTTGGATTTTGCCGCTGCAATTACCTTGGGGCCGAAGTTTCCTTTATAGAACGTGGCGAAATTAATGGGAAATAGAATCGAATCGAAATCAAACCGTTCCATTGCAGCGAGGGCCGCTTCCTCAGAATGTGCAGAAAAACCAAGATAACGAATCCGCCCCTGCTTTTTTGCTTCGATAAATACCTCCATCGCCCCGCCTTTGGCGAAAACAGTATCCACATCCTTTTTGACATCCGTAATGGCGTGAAGCTGATAAAGGTCAAAGTAATCGGTACGTAATCGCTTGAGCGATTCTTTTAACTCTGCTGCCGCACCGTCCCGCTTGCGCTGTCCGGTTTTGCATGCCAGAAATGCCTTTTTACGATATGGCTCCAGTGCTGGGCCAAGTTTCAACTCCGCATCGCCATAAGTGGGTGCGACATCGAAGTAATTCACCCCTTTCTCGATAGCCTCAGCCACCACACGGTTGGCGTGCTGCTGCTCCGCATCCTTAACCACAATCCCTCCAAAACCGATGATTGATAGTTTCACACCGGTCTTACCATACTCTCTCTGTGGAAGTCTTGTGGGATTTGTGGAATAGCTGCCGTGCTGTAATTCATCCCCCGCTATCACGGAAGTACCACGCAACATTCTGCTCACTGTTATCGAACCGGCTGCAACTGTGCTTTTTTTTATGAATTCTCTGCGTTTCATACACTGACCCTTTACAATTCCGTGATTGCGTTGGCTTCTACTTCCAAATCAAAGCCTTTAATATGAAGATTGTACACTACAGTTACGTTCTCTGAAAAGGACAAACTACTTCTGAGAACATAGTCTGCCTTTTAGGCGAAGTCTGCGAACGATGGGAAACACATCCTTCTCTCCATTACTTCCCCCAAAAAAAACCGTAACGCCCAGCCCATTAACTTGAAAACGGTCTTTCCATATTGGGGTGATGGAGGAAAATACCGGCCAATTTGCTTAAAATCATACTAAACCTTAACTGAGTCCTTGACAGCCCTGTAAAGATGGGTAAAATAGAGAAGTTAGGATGATAAATTCAAGCCCCTGTCCGGTTCACATGGAGGAGGGGTGAGAAGCAGAGGCTTGCTTCATTAGTTAATGGTGCCACGGGGCAATGGAAAAGGAAGAGGGACGACCCTTAACAGTTGAATTCCACTTTTGATCCTATTGTTCCTCTTGAAATATCCCTGCTTTTTCATCCTGTCGACAGAGGAGTTTTTATCAAATAATAAAGTAATAAGAAATGGAACTAAGATTATGTTTGTCAAAGAAGTGCCCCTTTCTGAGACTACAATTACGTCAAATAGACACAAAGAGAATAAGACGGAAAACAAGAAAAAGAGGCAAGAGTTTACCCGACGGCAGATTCTACAGTTAGTAATAGCTGCTCTCATTCCGGGCAAAAATATAACACAAGCTAAAACAACAGAGAGATTAGAAAAGAAAGAGCATAGGGTAGAGGACTCAAGGACACCAAAATCTTCGCCAAATATTCCCGTGGGATTTTTCGATCCGCAGTCCAAAGACCTGCCTGCCCATTTTAGAATAGCAGCACAGAAGGTATATCCCGCTGTAGCGCGGATTCTGGTTTATGAGAAGAAAGATGGTAAAGAAAGGCTGGCAGTTCTCGGTTCAGGCGTGGTTGTTTCTCCAGATGGACATGTAATGACTAAACACCATGTTATAAATGATAGGGATTATATAGTTGTTGAAATACCTACAATACAGAATTCAGTGATAAGATTTAGAAGATATTCAAAGATTAAAGTTATCGAAGATATGTGTGATAAAAAGCTGGGTGTAGGTGTTGTAAAAGTTGAGGTGAAAACTCCTTTGCCCTATATAAAACCAAAATCTGTAGATCCTAAACCAGGAGATAAGATAATTATGGTCGGGCATCCAAATGGAGCCCAGCGCTGCTATGTATCGGTAGGCAAGGTCTTAGACCCGTCTGCAGAGGATGAGCCTTTCCAGTTCAAACATAACGCTGATTGCAAAAGAGGCAGTTCCGGTAACGGAGTTTTTCTGATGGATTCAGGTGGCAATGTCCATTTTATGGGCATTGTAACACATGCATATATTCCATTTGCGGAGACTGATGAACCAGAATTTCTCAAAGATTGCGATAGAGCCCTCTCACAATTAGCCAAATTAAAGTCTGCACGACCTAATGAAGAGATACCTTTAGAGGCTGTGTTGCAAGATATAGTCAATACTTCCAACCCGAATATCGGAGTGTCTGCGAGATATGTTACCGCAACAAGATTATCCGCCTATCTTTCCAAGTATAAGGCCTCTAAATTGCTTTCTTATGCTGATTCAAGGCTAAGGCCTTTTGAGGGCCCAACGTTTGTATTGACCAGAAGCTCATCATTCACCTATGGAAAAGATGAAGAAGTCGACAGAGTAATAAGGGATTTGGCTGCTGAAGGTCCGAAGTTGGCTTCTGCCTTAAACAGATTTGGAATATCCCAAATACATATAACCGACCATAATAGCGTTACTCAGAGTACTCTTTCGTTAAGCTGTGACACAAAAAATCCTTTAGGCGCTATAGAAGGTATGCTTAACATAGACATTGAAAAATAAGAGGCAGAAGCTTTCACAGTATTGACAAAAGTTCAGCTTTACGGTCGATGTTCATTATAGACACGTGAAGACTGATAGGATTGAGTCTATCTTAGGACTGATAGAGGAGAATGCCAGGGTTATTGGCACCCCTTTGAAGGAAACAAAGATTCAAAAGATCGAAATATATAGCATAACCGGAATCGTCGGCCCTACTTGCTAGGCGCTCTGGTTTGAGGAGTTGTCATTGCGAAACCGCGGAATGCGGCCGTGGCGACCTCATACGTTACAACTTAGATTGCTTCACTTTCAGAGATAACATCCATCAATTGAATTGTGATGAAGCACTATATGCCTTGTCACTCTCCGAGGCGTTCTAAGAGCACATCTGCCGTTTGCCATTGCGACATGGCAGGATTATAAAGAAGTAGTTTTCAATTTGGTCGGCTCGGAGTACAATAGCAATAGTAGTGCAAACATTGGAAAAACAAAATATTCACCAATTGCCTTAATCGTTGATTGTTAATCCGGTTGAGAAAGAAAGGAGCTTAATTATGGCCACATTCATTTCTTTAGTGAATCTTACCCAACAGGGGATTCGAGATTTCAAAGATTCTCCTGACAGAGCCGCTAAATTCAAATCCATGGCCGAGAAGGTGGGAGTAAAGGTCAAGGAGGTTTATTGGACCATGGGAGTTCATGATGCTGTGCTTATCTTGGAGGCTCCGGATGACGAAACCGTAACCGCGGCAATGCTAGGCTTGGGATCGCTTGGCAATGTGAGGACACAAACCTTGCGTGCCTTTAATTCATCGGAGATGAAAGAAATTATTTCTAAAGTACCAAGCTGATTAACTGATGCGTCTTTTGATTTCGATCATTTCAGAGCCGTGAGGCAGATCGACAGGGGACGTTCTACCTAGAAATATCCCACAGGCTATAGAATCTCATACAGGGCTAAACGCACTCGCCAACTATCGCTCCATATTAGGGTGATGGTCTGGAATAGATGAAAACCTTTTGATTGCGACCACATTAGTCGTTAGAATACGACAAAGTCAATCACAGCCACAGAGTGAAAGGAATCATGCAATGGCAAAAAAGAAACTTATCAAGGGCTTATGGTCAAAGAGCGAGGTTAGCTTGCTGAGAAAACTTTTCCCGCGTAATCCGACCGCCAAAGTAGCTGCAAGGTTGGGACGGTCAACCGATACATTGAAAAAGAAAGCCTCCAGGATGGGGCTTAAGAAATCAAAGAAATACCTTAAGTCTCTGGGCCGATCCTAACCACTGAGAAGATGCGTACAAACTTCTTGGTGGAATCCGATCAAGAGTGAACATTCTGCTCCGGAGCGGTGCGTATTTTACTCACTTTTTCCTTGCGTTCTTGAGGGCAAGAAGGCGGACGAAATTCATACAACCCGGCTGCAACCCCACAACCCGTTATCTGCCAATTCAAAAAAATGCCTACTTTATAAGTACTGTATTATCAGTGAGTTATGGAAAACATGAAATTTGTGAACGTTTTCAATGACCGTTGCGATCTCTTGGGCAAAACTGGACCGTTACAAAGGGCTGTACTAAACATCGTGTTCTCGTGTCCGAACATCGTGACATAACTCTGAGGCAAAGCCTAAAAAAAAAGCCATCAAAGAATGATGGCTTTCAGACTATATCCGGACTATTTTTATTTCTTTTTCTTCTTAGCCTTCTTCTTTGTCGCCTTTTTCTTTTTTGTAGATTTCTTTTTCGCCATTCTTTGTACCTCCATGTTAAAAACGATACTTACCTATAGGCTCATTCCACGAGTCCTATCTTTGGATGTATTCTCGTTGGCTGGAATATATCTTTCAACAAAATAATTAGGCGAGCTAAAAAATTATTTCGTTTATGGATGCGTACTAACACTCGACTACGAATGATCCTATCTTGTGACATGCGGCAGACCAAATATTGGTTGGTGAGTGGCTATAAGGGAATCATATTGCATCTACTCTATCGTTCACATGTCGCAGGTTTAAGCCTTGGCGCCCTGAGTTTCTATATTGCCCTAAGACAGTGGGACCTATACCGAATCAATCGGTGTAGGCCCCGGATTGACGTGAATCTGCTATATCAAACGCGCAACTTTAATTGCCAGCCAAATCTCGGCTTAAGGTACCGGCTCTAGTTCCGGCCGATACAGCCGAATATCATCGAAGTACATCGTACCTGAGCCGCCAGCCTGCGGGTTCTTCTTATCGCCGAAACCAAGGGCAATCGTATCGACATTAGTCAGGTTCACGCCCTGGTCTGAAAATGCCTGCAGGGGGATAATCCACTCCGTCCAGGTGTCTATCACTGCTGCGTTGGGATCATCGTGGTAGACCGCCGCAGTCGAACCGGTGCTGTTGGACAAAGCCACATACATCGGCTCGGCATCGTTGCTCAGCATGCCGACGTCCTGGTCGGTCCACTGCGAATCAACACTCGTGTCGGGGAAGCTCACATTGGAGAATTTGGCCTCACACGTAAGCTCAGTGTTATGGCTGGTCACTGCCAAGCCTACGTACGCCGGCATGTCCATCCGAATTTGTACCAAATCGAACCGCTCCCACGTAGCGCCGTCCGCCGAATAATACCCCCTGACAAGTCCACCTGCTGTACGCTCCAACCTCACCCACTGAGGTGCAGTAATACCCTCCACGAAAAATCTGTCTGTGATACCCCCGGCGGTGTCACGGTACTGGAAGCGGACCCCGTTTTCAGGAGTTATGAACACAGCCACATTGCGCGACCCCGGCTCAAGCGTATCGCGCATCATCACACCAGCCTTGGCAAAAGGATCCGTGTTCTCCAGGCTCTCGACTTTTGCAATAATCGCGATTGCGCCGGTGACCTGTTTGAAGGCGAAGTGGAACTCATCGGAGGTGGCCCAGATATCTGTACCGGAGCCGGTTATTGTGTAGGTGTCGACCGGCGCCTCAATAAAGCTGCCGGCATACGGGGGATTTCCCCTAAACCACAGTGACAGATCTATTACACCATCCCTCGTCCAGTCCCGCCCCGAAACTAAAGGCCTCTGGGCTTCTGAATATTTCATGTTATTGTCGTAGAAAAACGGCATCGACTGATTGCCGCCATGAACAATCGTGGTCTCAACGAAGTGTTCTCCAGCGTCAAAATCCGGCTCATCATAACCAACAATAGCACCGTTTGTATCGTCGGCATATCCGTCTTTCCAAGTACTAAATATTTCGTCGGGTGGATAGTCGTTGTATTCCTCGAAATCGTCCACAACAATAAAGTTGACTGTCTTAAAGCTCCAAACGTCACCTTTATTGACCGCGGCCTCGGGTGGTGCATTTACTTCATCGACCCGCCAGTAATAGGTCCGGCCGAATTCGAGAAGGTCCCGGGGAGTATAAGTGACATCGTCCTGGTTTTCACTGACCAGTACGCCCCGCGGATCGGTTATGCCGGCTTCGTTGACATCGTCGAAAACTGTTCCGAAGTACACATTATGCTTGTCGGTTCTGTCTCCGGTCATCCAGCCAAGAATCGCGTCTCGAGGAACTTCTGTTGCCTGGTTAGCAGGTTCCGGCAGCGACGCCTTAAGACTCAGAATCTCACCACCTGCCATAACAATTTGAATCTCATCCGCCGTCAACGCCCCGCCATAGATTTGCACATCATCGAGTAACCCTGTATAAGTACGTCCGCCATTCGCCATCTGGCCCAGATAAATGTTCGTGAGCGGATAGCTTGGTGTTGTGTAGGCCGCTTGTTGCAAAAGATTGCCGTCCAGGTACAGGTTCACATTACCATCTGCGTCGCCCCAGGTACCCACAACATGGTGCCATTGGCCATCGTTCACTAAAGTCGGGTTGACAGGAGGATCCCCAGGGACACTCGCATCGCCTTTTTCCGGATCGGAATGTAGATGAACGAGAGGACCATGCAAAACCCTAAAGCAAAGCTCACCGCCTATCCAAACGTTTGCAACGGGAATTTCGATATGGATGTGCATCTCATTTTCCGGACCCATGCCACCACCGGTGGTATTGTCGCCTCCCCACCATATCGTATTTATATTTCCTGTTAATTCCGCCATATTCATCCAAAATGCTACCGAACCGGTGTCCGAACGCAGCCCCATCGTGCTTGCAGGCAGAGTAACAGAGAGGCTCCCGTCGAATTGCAGCGCCCCGTCCATCCAGCCAGCTACCCAGTTCGGGTCACCCTCGATTGTGCCGTCGTTGCCTTTGCCACTTGAGTCAGAAGTGACGGCACCGGAAGTCTCATCGAGCTTATAGTGCACTAATATCTGGGCTGAGGCGTTACACACCACGCCCAGTACGAGAACAAGGCAAGTCAAATAAATCAATTTCTTACACATAATAATACTCCTTCACCACGTCGGGTCTTCGACGGGCGGGGCTAAAAAAGATAAAACAATGAGCTATGCTTTGGCCACACACCAAAATCCCGACCTCTCGGGATTGTTTTCAACAGGCATCAAAAATCTCATCTGTGAGAATTCCCACTCACACAGCTTATGGTGTTGGCGGCAGTGGATACAGCCGAATATCATCAAAGTACATCGTACCTGAACCACCGGCCTGCGGGTTGTTCTTATCGCCAAAACCAAGGGAAATCGTATTGACGTTAGCCAGGTTCACGCCCTGGTCGGCAAACGCCTGCAGCGGGATACTCCATTCTGTCCAGCCACCTGTCTGTGCTGCATTAGAATTTTCGTGATTGACTACCGCACTGCCATTGAGAGCAATATATAAAGTCTCAGCAGCATTGTCCGAATTGCCTCTGAACCAGATCGTCAGCTTGTTGACACCATTCTCAGTCCAGTCACGTGGATAAGTCAATGTCAATGTCGCCTCCGAGTACCCAACACTGTTGTCATAGAAATACGGCATTGACTGGAAGCCGCTGTGAACAATCCTTTGCTCGGCATAAGGAGGAAGCTCATTACCAACGAGAGCTCCATTTGTCGGGATTTCATAACCGTCCAGCCACGCTTCAAATATCCTATTGCTCTCTGGGTCAGGAGGGTCAATGTCGTTGTAGGACTCAAAATCGTCCACGACAAGGAAGTTGGCTGTCGTAAAGCTCCAGAGGATGCCTGTCCACGGGCTATCTGGACTGGCGTCATTGACGGCGTCAACACGCCAATAGTAGGTGGTATCCCACTCAAGCATTCCGGGGTCATAGCTCTCATCGCCAAGGTTTCGGCTGCCTTTGTACTCAGGCGAACCGGTATCGGCATTTTTCACGGCATCTTTATCTGTGCCGAAGTATAACTCATGCGAAGCTGCAAAGACACTCGGCGAGAAGGTAATAATCTGTGTCTGCTTTACATCCACAGCACCATTAGCCGGATTCGGCCTCCCGACGGCACCTTCAGTAGTAAAGCTCCAGACGTCGCCTTTATATGTCTCGAGGGCATCAAACTCATCGACCCGCCAGTAATAAGTCTTAGCCAATTTAAGTGTGTCGGGAGTATAGGTCGTAGTTCCCTGTGGTAGTCCACCGGTGGCGTTCTCCACATCGTCAAAATTATCGCCGAAATATACTGTGTGTAGTTTCGCACCGAAACCTCCCGTCCAGCTAAGCTGCACATCCGGGTCTACAGACTCGGCAGCATCAGCCGGGTCTGGGTAGTAGGCGGTCTTGGGAGGAATACTAAAGCTCCATACATTACCTTTCCATGGACTATTCGGCTCGGTGTCATTAACCTCATCAATCCTCCAGTAGTAGGTTGTGCCGGGAACAAGACCGTCCGGATAAGGAAATCCTGGAAAGCCGACGACAATAAACGTTGCGGCCTGGTTGCCCACAAACGTATCCCCGATGCCATCGTTTACATCGTCAAAATTATCGCCCAAATACACATCGTGCGAAACAGCCAAATCTCCCGGCGACCAGCTAAGATTCACCCATGTGTCCGGAAGGAGGGAACTGTCGCGTGGGTCGGGATTTCTGGCCTGCGTCCGCGCTTCAGTCATACCCAGCGCATAGTTAATCGCTGCTTCAAGCAGTACAAAAGCATTTTCATTCCATACAACGTACGATTGCTCATCAAAGCCCAGACAAACACGGACATCCGGTACAAACGGGTCACTGCCATCCGCAGGAGCTTGGGCCACTGCAGCTCCCTTTTCGTAAACAAAAACAAAATCGTAGGTCTGCCCGTCAACAAGTGTGGCTGTTGCAATGACGTCGGCCTCATCCCCTGCAATACCATTGCCAAAGCGAGCCGGGCCTCGAGCGCCCGTAATATCAGTGAGAACGGTTACGGTCCCGCTGAAGCCTGCGGCCAGATAGTGTCCAGGGTCAATGATCTCTATGTCTGTGGTGACCACATTCTGGGCTTGGCCACCGCCTTCTGTCAAACCCATCTCGTCCCAGGCATAGCTCTCGGTGATGACCATAGGTACTTCAATCTCTGTGATTTCGTTATTAACTTGGCTGGAGCCTACCGATTCGGACATAAAGACCAAATCCGCGGCAGCAGCGGCGGCCTCAGTGCTTGCTTCATCTTCACCGTCATCGAAATACGTTACCGTGTGTCCAAGGCTTTCAATGAAGGCTTTGAGCGCATCGTCTCCTGGCATGTGGGTGGGGTCCGATGAGGTGAGAAACAAAATATCGGCCCCCATGGTTGCAGTAGCTGAAAGACTAAGTGCTACTAATAGACAGAGTAAGGACTTTACAGATTTTTTCTCAAACATAATAATCCTCCTTCACCCTGTCCCGTCTTCGACGGGCGGGGTTCAAAAAATAAATATAGGTTGTTAATTGAAATGCAAAATATTTTGCCTGCGAAGCACAAAGTTTCCCTTCCAACTCTGTGCCTTACATAATTCATAATAACTCCTCCTCTATCGAAAAACTGTAAGAATTGTGCCTTCAGGATGACCAAAATCCACAGATGCCCAACTGCACAGGCACAGGCTTTACCCAGCCCCTATGGCAGGGGCTGGGTTTACTATTTTTGTTTATACCACATCAGCCACCTTCCCGTCAAGGAAAATATCTGGATTATGAGTGGGTATCTATTCTTGATGTGGTTGTGTTTAAGGCTTCTCACAGGCCATCTCAACGACGAACTCGTCTTGAGGGGTATCATAGGAGCCTTTTTAAGAAGTTGGCCCTGACCTCGCTAACAAAAAGGTCTATAGTTACAATGACTTTTTCACTTAGACCCGCCCCTGCTCTTTTGTCCTCCTTTACCGGCATGAGCAGGGGTTTTTATTGACACTCCCGCTCGTAATTCCCGTTCTGCCCATTTTGCAAAAATACAACGAAAATCTGCAATTCCTCATATCTTACCGATGGTCGTTAAGGGACTCCTAAATCAAAATTGAGGCTGGGATGTATGCGGTATAGTACTACCAGTAGGGTCCCATACACCCCCGTCACCCCCCAGGCCACCCCCCTGGACAGAGATAAACCTCCAGGACGCACAGGGCATCGCTCAGTCGATTTTCTCTGTTTGCTCTTAAGATAATCTGTCATTACAGCCATAACGCCCGCCCTGCGGTCATTCATCTCTTGGTTCTGCGTCCTTTTTATCTCCCTCTTTTGTCTCCAGTGGCTTATCCACCATCTGCAGCCATTTCTCTATCGCCTTTGTTTCAGCTTCTTCGTCCATATTGCTCTCTGTTAGTTACGGATTGCTAATCGTTTCTTACGTGCTTTGTTGGTAGCTTTATTTGCACATTCTTTACACCACACCGCCAAACCGTCTTTGTTGCTGCGTGCTTTGTAAAAGTCACTCTCGGCCTTCCAGCTCTTGCACCTTCTACATCGCTTTTCTTTCACCCCATCAACAACTCGATGGCACTCCTCATATCGATAATATGTTTTCAGGCCCTTCCCCTCTTTCTTGTAACGCTCTCGCATATGTGCCCGCACGCAGTCTTTGCAATCATACCCCAATCCGTCTTTGCTCTTACTATCCTTGCTAAACTGAATTTCGTCTTTCCACTTTTTGCATTTGGCACAGCGTTTCTGTTTCACTCTATTAACAATCCGATGTCGTTCTTCATATCGGAGATATTTTTTCACAGCCTCTCTGTTTTTCCTGTAATATCTGCGTTTATACTCACGCTCGCACTTTTTGCACCAATACCGCAACCCATCTTTGTTCTTACGATTCTTACTATACTCACTCTTGCTTTTTAACTTCTTACATTTGGTACACAGCTTCATTTCTGCCTCTCAGTCTACGTTTTACTACTAATTCCAGACAGCCAAATAGGCCAGCAGCACTTTTACGTATTTGCCTTTTGCCTTCTTTTCTTAAGGCCCAATCTGACTATTCTCAATCTTGTCGCCTGTACCGACCTTCCAATTTTGTCGGCTATTTGCTGTGCCGTTCTACTTGGATATAATTTCTTCAGCAGGTTCAACTCTTTCTTTGACCAGACACGCTTTGGTTTGCTAATTCCCAATTTGTGTGCTCTGCCCGTTACCGCCAGGACAGTCCGTCCAAGTTGGTTCGCTATATCTCGTACGCTATTATGTGGGTATAGTTTCTTAAGGAGATTGTCCTCTTGTCTTGACCAAACGCGAGCTGTTCCCACTTTTTTGAGGCCGATGAGATATGCTATTTGTCTCGCCGACTGCAAAGGCCGCCCAAGTTTATTAGCTATGCTTTGCGTGTTCTCAGTCGGGTAAAGTTTCTTGAGCAGTTTGATTTCATTGGCTGACCAGAGACGCCGTTCTCTTGTATTAATCCCCATGTTGTATGCTTTTTGTCTTACCGTTGCCAGAGACCTTCCAGTTTGCTCAGCTATTTCCCTTGCTCTTCCTTGCGGGAAAAGTCTCTTGAGCAGCTTAACCTCATCTTCCGACCATGCAACCCAGCCGCTTTTCTTGATTTCGGCCTTTTCCATACCATGGATTCTATGTGATTTTGGTCAAAAAGGCAATGCTCGGTTTAAGTGCGGCGATGGTTAAAAAAAAATGTCCAAAATAGGACGAGAATCGAACCTAATTTTTTCCTTGCATTTCCGCTCCAAAGGCATACAATCATCCAGTTGTTCTCGTCCACTCAAAACAGTTAGAGGAGGCATGGGATGTAATCTTTTCGCAAGTCTTACTTTAGATGCCGACCGGTTAATCGTCACCAGAAAGAAGGAAAAGCCTATCGAGAAATAATCCTGAATATAATCGAATGGATGAATTTGCTCCAAGGGATTGAGAAAACCAAAAGTTATTGGCTGCCTCTGCAACAAAGTGTAAAATTTTTCACAAAAATATTGAAAGGAGTAGGAAATAAACAAGACAAAGGCTAAAATTCTGACTGGCATGGTACTGCTTATCAGTGTCATGCTCATTACTGGGATTGCCTGGTCCAAGGCCACAAAGACCCCGTAACAGGCACAATCTCTGTCACACCACACCAAGAAAATGCAAAGAGGGAACGGATAGATAACGAGGGAATCTGGCACATTCGAGGTATGCCTGCGGATTACGTTTTCTCCGGCGACCTGGAGGAAACGGGGGCCGGCATAGTCAATATAAACATGGACCTGCTCACAGGAAACGGCGATGAATCAGGGTACTCGATTTCGGAACTGACCTGGGGAGAGCTGAGCGGGACCTTCGAAGGGCGCTTCTGCGTGACATACACAGGCGGGGTGGGCATCGGCCACGGCGTCTACCACGGTACAGGAGACTTCGCTGGAATGAAGCTCATGGAAGACTTTACTATCGTGCTCGTACCACCGTACGTTGTGAATTTTGAGGGCATTATCCTCAACCCGCACGGTGAATGAATGCCTTACTAACGCAGAACAATATCAACATTGACCCCAAGCCCCTGTGGATATCTCGTTTTTTCCTCTCCCTCCGCTACGCAGGGGCTTTTCCGAGATATCGGCAACAAAGATGTATTTCTCCAGAAGCACTTTGAAGAATAGATGTCGTTTTCCATCAAGCCTCAAGGAGAGCAACAACCCCACTCCGACCCACGACTGCCGGGACTTGGTTTGTTGAGAGACCCACAGCCGTAGACATGACTATCCCGTGGTGGGAC
This sequence comes from Phycisphaerae bacterium, assembly GCA_041862635.1. Classification (GTDB taxonomy): domain Bacteria; phylum Planctomycetota; class Phycisphaerae; order Sedimentisphaerales; family Anaerobacaceae; genus NIOZ-UU13. Next base: position 30,999 of record JBGVTO010000191.1, read on the forward strand.
ATGAGTCTTGTTCTATTCATCGATTCGCTCTATAATGGTTGTGGACGAACTCTGATTTCTGCCACCGGGCCGATATTATGTGCCGACAAGACTATGTAGATCCTGTCCGGCCACCAATCAGCGGTGTTGTCCGAGGAAGCGTGACAAGTCCTTCCGGAAAACAAACGCCTTTCGCGACGCATTCCGACGCTGTCGGCCTTTTCAATACCCCCGGTCCGATTGTCAGCGAACCAGGAGAGTGGATCGTTACAGCGGAAGGTTGCTGTAACGGAAAGACAAGCGCAGGCACAATTGCTGACCTTGTGCCCGAAGAAAAGTGGCCGCGCATAGATGCCCTCAGACGGCCCCATTTTCGCCAGTCGGCGCCTACAAACTTGATACAAATCCCGGCGCGCTGGGACTCATTATCTGCCAATTCGAAAAAATGTTCATCCCGATAAATCGGGATTTGTAAACGTTTTCAATGACCGTTTTTGGTGCCGCTAGTAATAAAGGGCAGACAGTATCGCGCCGTCGCCAAAGCGGCTTTGGCGCGTCGGTGACTCAGGCTGCCAGCACTTTGAATGTTCTGGGCGTTTTGTTTATTTCGTCGGTAGTCGGTCGCCTTTTGCTTCGTCCAGCTTACGGGGCTGCAGGCTCTGGTGCATATAGACGAATATCATCAAAGAACACCATACCTGTACCGCCAGCTTGTGGATTGGTCCTGTTACCAAAGCCAAGAGTAATCGTATTGATATTAGCAAGGTTCACGCCCTTATCCGCAAATATCTGAAGGTCGATATTCCATTGTTTCCACGCAACCGCCAGTGCTGCATCAGGATTATCATTAGTAACCACAGCGCTGCCATTTAGAACAACGTACATCGGTTCGGCTGCGTTAGCCGAGCTGCCTCTGAACCAAATCGTCAGTGTATCGACACCTTTCTCTGTCCAGTCACGAGGATAAGTCAATGTCATAGTCGCCTCAGATTTACCAACAGCATTATCGTAGGCGAGAGGCATCGACTGAGAACCGCTGTGAACGATAGTTTGCTCTGCAAAAGGAGGATTATCATAACCAACAACAGATCCATTTGATGGGTCGTCAAATCCGTCCGACCAGGCATTAAATATCCTGTTGCTCTCGGGGTCACTGGGATCAAGGTCATTGTAGGACTCAAAATCGTCCACGATAAGGAAGTTGGCTGTCGTAAAGCTCCAGATATTACCTTTCCATGGACTATCGGCGTTGGCGTTATTGACCTCATCAATACGCCAATAGTAGGTAGTATCCCACTGGAGCTTTCCGGGGTCATAGCTCTCGGAACCAAGGTCTCTGGTACCTTTATACTCGGGTGAGCCGATATCGGCACCTTTCACGGCATCTTTATCTGTGCCAAAGTATAACTGGTGCGAAGCAGCATAGACACTCGGTGACCATGTAATAATTTGTGTCTGCTTTATATCCACGGCACCATTAGCCGGGTTTGGATTCCCGACGGCGCCCTCAGTAGTAAAGCTCCAGACGTTGCCTTTATATGTCTCGATGGCATCGAACTCATCGACACGCCAGTAGTAAGTCTTGGCAAGTTCAAGCTGGCCGGGGTCATATGTTGCAGCTCCCAGCGGGAGTGCTCCAGTGGCATTGCTGACATCGTCAAAATTGTCGCCGAAGTACACGTAGTGCAATTTTGCACCGAAACCTGCCGTCCAGCTAAGTTGAACATTCAGATCTACAGACTCGGCAACATCAGCAGGTTCGGGAAAATATGCAGTCTTAGGTGGAAGTGAAAAGCTCCAGACCGGGCTCTTCCATGGACTATTTGGCTCGGCCTCATTGACTTCATCGATTCGCCAATAGTAAGTCGTGCCCGGAATGAGACCATCGGGATAGGTAAAGCCCGGGAAGCCCACAATAAAATATGTCGAGCCTTGGTTGCCCAGGAAAGTATCTTCGGTGCCGTTGTTCACGTCGTCAAAATTTTCACCGAAGTACACATCGTGCGAGAGGGCAAAATCTCCCTGCCGCCAGCTAAGGTTCGCCCATGTATCCTCATAATATGAACCATCAGCAGGATTGGGGCCCAAGGCATACGGAAATCCTTCACCACCTTCCATAGCAGCCAGAATCTCAGGCTCCGTCAGCGCCCGATTGTAGATGCGGACTTCGTCAATTATGCCGCTGATAATATTACCGCCTCTTTGTCCAATGGTTAAGCCTCCAACAGTCGAACCTGTCAGGCGACTCGATTCTGTCATGGTGTTTTCCTCTACGCCATCGACATAAACTTTGACAACAGGATCGTCATAAGTGCCGACAATGTAATGCCATTGACCATCATTGACAGCAATATTTGAATCCAGCTCAACGGTTCCACCACTACCAGCGATTTCGAACTGGAAGGTCATCGGCACATTATATTCCTGCCCTATTGCATAATGCCCTATTTCGTCCCAGGCAGTTCCCTTTGAAACAAAGTATCCATGAGCCGTGCTCGTTGTTTTTACCCATGCTGCAACCGTGATCCTATCATTGATATTAAGCGAAGGGTCATTGCCGCAATCAACGTAATCATCACTTCCGTCAAATTCTAAGGCGGCACCTATTTTGCCGGCTACCCACTTCGGGTCACCGTTGATGGTACCGTCGTTGGTGTAATTACTTAAATCATAAGCGGTATTGCCGGAGCCCTCATCAAACTTCCAGTACCCCACCATATCTGCGTTAGCAATACCGGCGGCAAGGCCCAGAAAAAAAATAAAAGAAATGAAATAAATCAATTTCCTGCACATAATTAATCCTCCTTTAAAAAAGTTAATATAATTATGAATTATGCTTTGTCTACAAACCAAAACTCTCGTTCCGACAGAGGCGGGATATGAATTGTCAGTTGAAATGTGAAAATCTCCATTTGCGAAGCACAAAGTTGCCGTTACAACTAACTCTGTGTTTTGCATAATAACTCCTCCTCTGTCGAAAAATTACAAGAATTGCGCACGCTGGAGAAACTCAAAGCCACGGATACCCAACTGCACGAGCACAAGCTTCACTAATGTTATTTATATCACATTATCTACTTTCTCGTCAAGGAAAATCCCTTGATAATAACTGGTAAGCACACTTCTTACGGTCCTTATGGTACATCATATATTTGTTATGAGAGCACCAAATCGCCAGAAGCTTTTGGACCGCTTCCACCAGCCAACCAGAAGCGCATTGGACAGCACACGAAGCACCCCAAAAATGGCCCCATTTTCGCGAGTTGACGCCTACAACTGGATTGATATGGAACGACCTTTGTCTGCCAATTGGGCGAAAATGCCTGCGTCGTAAGCTCTATAGCTCCAAGACTTTACGAAAATCATAAAAAATGGCAACGTTTTCAATTCTGCTCTTGGTTCCACTCTGGATAAAGGGCCGACAGTGTTTCAAACTGTCAGCCCTTTAAGCAAATGAGATGGTGTGTGGTATATAGATACCTGTGGCGATCATCTTTTCATAGATTTCCAGAGGTTCCGTCTGACCGGCGAGATTGGATTTGCATGTTTCTGTCATACTCCATAGTAAAGTTATACTTTACCACGGTTGTCCTGCTGTCAATAGTATTCGGTGCCAGCTTCAGGTCCCAGCGTAAAATACCCTTTTTTCTATTTGTACGCAGATATTCGCTGTCCTTGCTTAACTGTGGTTCGGTTTTTTCGAGTTCTATTTTGATGGAAGTATTATCCGTGTAAGGCAAACGATCCAACAATTGCAGTTCGACCGGTGTTTTTTTATAGTTGCTCAGAGCTATACTGTAGTAATAGGTATCGATGCGATTTCCACCTTGGATTCGTGTCTTTTTGTCCTCAAGCTCGTGGTTCACCTGAATCTGTGAATCTATACCGAAGCCTGCCATGAAATTTTCGCCTATAGTAACCTGCGGTAACTGGCTTTTGCCGACGAATTCACCATTGCGAAACATACTGGCCTGGCCGGGTAACAGAACGATATCGCTGTTGTTAAGCAGGTCTGCTTGCAGATAGATATAATCGGTCAACAGTGGAGTGGCTATGAGCGTAAAATCGGCTTTTGTAGTAATTGAAGCAATAGTAACGAGCTGCTGGTCGCTTCGGCTGGGCAAAGTCAGTTTGCCGGGTAAATCATATGTTACACTAACTCCTTCGGTGCGTGAAATCTCGGCCATTTTCTGCTGAAATTCTTGCACTTGTTTCCGGCCGACATTGAAGAACAATACCTGATTTTGCACTGCCAGTCTGTTAAGTTCCTCATTGGCTGCTATGCCCCTTTTAATATTTTCTTTTCGGGATTTTTGATACTGTCGGGCCTGGTCGGCAAAGAATTGTTCCGCCTGTTGGGTTTGGGCGGGGTGGGCAAGTGAAACGAGCATAGGTTCGAGGATAGGTGGTGCTGCGACCATAGTAGGTTCAGCGGTGGAAAGGCTAAGAGTAACACCCTCCCAGTTTTCACCACTTGTCTGATTGACAACCGCGTTGTACTCAATCAGGACATTTGATTCTTTAGGATAAGCTCGTAGATTATACTGCTGCTGCCAGTTAGCACCGTTGACAAGATAGCTTAATTCTATAGAGACCTTCTTGCCGCCAGCACTGCTGAGGAACACAACTGCTTCACGCTCAGTGCGGGAGTGGCCGGCTGACAATTCCGTACGTTTACGCTCAAGTAGTTCCATTTCCTTCTGCAATTCGGTAATTTTATCTTCAAGTTCTGTGGTACGCTCATGATACTCAAAAGCTTTGTCTTCAATAAGCCTTGCAAGCTTTTCAATGGGCTCAAAAGTCAAGAGACCTCTGTTGAGATCGTTTTGAGCTGCAGTAATAGTAAAGTCTTTAAGCTCGTCGAACATTTTGCCATAGTGACCAAAATGCTTATAATCTCTATCAGCGCATTTGAGTTTATATTTCACATCCTCAATCTTGTCATCGAGCTGTTTGACCTCTTCCCTCGTGGCCTCTCTGACTGCTTTCTGACGGTACCTTACGCTGAGCACCTTAATATTATCCGAGGTCTGGGCATAGATACTCTCAGGTATAATCATAGCTGGGAGGTCTTTTACGATTAGTTCAGAAGAGCCTGGCGGTAAGTCAAAGTTGATGGTACGGGTTACCAGGGCCTGACCTCGGTACACAGTAACCTTTGAGATGGTCCCGCTTGTTGTCGGTACGTCGGCAAATGCGGCCACTGCCAAAAGGTCGATTACCACTACTGCCAGTATAAGATTTTTTGTTTGGTTTTTCATTTTCAGCTCCTTTCAAAAAGGTTAATTCACTCAACAATTAATTGGTTTGCTTCCAGTATGAAAAATTAGGCTTACTTCAACAGTTTATCTTCGCTGGCCTTGCTGCTGCTCTCGATTTGAATGCGTTATGTTTAGCCTTGTTTGTGAGTTTCGCATCGGTTGAGTTTTTTGCTTAAGTAAATTTGGTTCCGCACGAACGTAGCTTTTGTGAAGAGCCTGTTGCTGGCCAGCTTTATACGTTTCAAACACAATTTTGTCCTTGCTTTGGCGAGTAATCACTTTAAGTTGCTCACTGATCTGCTTTTCAGAAATCTCGGCCTTCTCATCATTCTGCAAGAAAGCACGAACAGACTGGACTGTGGGAACAATGAATTCTTTTGTCTTCTGAATCTCGGCAATGGCCTCTACCGAACTGGCTTTCAATAGTTTGGGCCAGAGTTTTTTGAACAGCTTGCCCGAAGAATATACGTCAGCACCATCAACCTTGCCATTAATGGCAAATGCAAATCCTACAGTATCTATCCTATTTTCAATTAGGCGAGAAAACGCATTTACGTATTCTCTTACAGCTTTCTTAACTTCTATATTTTCGAGTGTCAGTTCCAGGCTGGATTCAGATTTTTTCGATCTGACCGATTGGCCAAGATTACTGCTTAACTTGTTTTGGATAGCGTCAACTTCCTTCCATACGCTGCTTTGTGAACGGCCGTAGTTGGTCGCGAGCTTTAATCCTTTTGAAGGCAAAACCTTATTGGACACAGAAAACTCATCATCCTTTTCGTTGCCTCTTTGTCGCCAACGCCCACTTTCGACACAAAAGGAGCTTAATGGAGTTTTGCCTGATCCGGGAGGAATAACATAATCGTAACCGAGCGTGCGGTCTTGTTTACCTCCACGCACAATATCCCCGGACTGGATATAGATATTCACATCATCGGATACATTCTCGATGACAAGCGTGCTGACTGTCCCTGTCTCGCTGATGGTTACCTTTTTTTGATCCAAAGCCTCTTCAAGTGTCATGAATTTCGTAGTATCTTTTCTATCCTCGGCGTGAATAAGAAAGATTGCCAGATTCTTATATGCATACGGCCCTGAAAAGTGGTACTTGTTGGTCCTTGTGCCATCAGCTTTCTTATCGACTTGTAAAGCTTCCTGTTCGCTCGCAAGTGCAAGTGTATAAGGAAACATCATACTCATAACAACTGATACCATCAAAACCGTTGCCATTGATAAAGATAACGTTACTTTCACTCTCACATTTTTCATTTTCAGCTCCTTTCAAAAAGGCTGGTAAAATATGTTCTCGAACTAAATCCATAATACGACAGTGACGGTTGAGAGTTGAGTAAAATGGATGTAAAATAACAGGTAAGCTTTTTTACAAAATATTTACAAAACTTTGGCTTCGATTTTGTCTATAATATAGATAGGAACAGGCATGATTATGGAACCAAAAGCATCCATATTAGTAGTTGAAGACGAAGATAAAATCCGCACGGCCCTGACGGATTTTCTGGAGTTTCACGATTTTAATGTTGCCGAAGCCGTGGATGGCCTTGAAGCTGAGCGAATCGTGGCCAAAAAGGATTTTGATTTGATATTGCTCGACCTGATGTTGCCGAAGATCAGCGGCGAACAACTGTGTACCAAATGGCGTCGTGACGGCCTGCAGACTCCCATTCTTATGCTGACAGCCAAAGGTCAGGAAAAAGAAAAAGTAACCGGTCTGAATCTTGGAGCTGACGACTATATCACCAAACCGTTTTCGCTCGAAGAGCTGCTGGCTCGGATAAATGCCGTGCTGCGGCGAACCGACCCTGCCAGAGCGGTTGGGCAGACCTTTAAGTTTGCAGATTTAGATGTCGATATTGCAGCCCTGAAAGCCCGACGCAAAGGCAAGGAAATAGAAATCACCGTACGCGAAGCGGCCCTGATACAGTATTTCGCCGCCAATCCAAACCGGGTCATCAGCCGGGAGGAACTCTATAAAGAAGTTTGGAATGATATTATGACTGAGTTGGGAACCAGAACCACCGATATGCACATCGCCAAGTTGAGAAGTAAAATCGAGCCGGATGTTGCCAATCCGCAAATTATAAAAACTGTCCGCGGTGCAGGTTACAAATATGAAATATGACCTTAACAAGACTCAGAGCACAAGTATAGTCTTTGGTTTTTGGTAAGAAGGTAAATGTACAAGCGACTAATTATTTTATCAGCGATAATTCTTATCGCCCTGTGCGGGCTGGTCTGGATGGGATACCATTCTATCCGGATACGAGCACAGGGCATGGAAGGAGCGCGTCTGGGTGAGTTTGCTGCTGTGGCAGAACAAATCAGACAGGATGTCAAACGCAAGCTTGATGAATTTATACAGACAGAACAAGAGCGTCCTTATACCGATTACTTGTATTACTATGTGCCTGAGAATATCGTTTCCAGTCAGCAGCAGATGCCAATACTGCGTTCACCATTAGCAGGTCGGTTGGAGCACGACCTTGCTTATGGCTATTTTCAGATAGAACCGGACGGCAACGTCACTACGCCGAATGATGATATCGAACAAGGAGGGCGTAGTCTTAATGATGGGCTTTATGCCGAAGCGCTCTCGAACAGGATAAACATAAAAAATAACCTGCTGCCTGTGCTAAATGGGACGGTACCAGGTTCGATGAAAATAAATATTAATAGGGAAGCTGAACTCTCGCCAGAGGCCCGGTCAAAAGTATCAGAACAAGCTGAGTTGGCCGGAGATAAAGACATGAAAAAGAAAGGCGAGCAAGGTAAAACAGTTCAGGGCCAGCGTGGGAAGGCTTTGCCTATAGAGAGTTTGCAAAGCCAGGCCCAGAAGACTCAGGTTATGGAGCAAAGGCGATCTGTTTTTGAGCGCAATATCATTTCTAATGTGCCTTCTCCTTCCCAGCAAGCAATTCCTTCTCCCACGAGGCAGCAAAATACACAAAATCTTGATCAAGCCGAATCACCCCAAACACAAGCCGCACAGCAGCATATAGGCCAAACGCCAGCTATGCAAGAGCGTCAAAGTGAGATGGTACAGGTCAGAATTGAACCGTTTGTGTCGTTGGTAGTTCCCGGTACGGACGACCAGCAATTTATATTCAATGGCCAGGTGTTCTTACTGCGGCATGTGCAAATAGAAGACAGACACTTGCTGCAGGGCTTTGGGCTTAATGAAAAGAAGCTGATTGGGGCGGTCGAAGAGTCCGCAGAGCGATTTATGCGTGAAGGCATGTATTTTGAATTGCCGCAGACAAGAAATGGGCAGACAGAAAGTAAAGCTGATGCTTATACGGCCATATTGGATTTTGGCTTTGGGGATTTAGTATTGAGCCTTAAAGAAATTGACCCGGCCTGGATAGGCAGACAAATAAATCATCTTCGAAACTGGTATTTCAGTATTATTGCGGTTGTGCTCCTGGCGGTTGTGCTGGGGCTGGCTGGCCTATGGCGCAGTGCAAGAGCACAGATCAGACTGGCGCAGAAAAAGGATGATTTCATTTCGGCTGTCTCGCACGAACTTAGAACGCCTCTAACGTCGATTCGAATGTACTCTGAGATGCTGGAAAAGAACTGGGTCAAATCGGAGGACAAGCTCGCCGAATATTATATGAACATGCGACAGGAAAGCGAAAGACTTAGCCGACTGATAGAGAACGTGCTGGACTTTTCGCGCATCCAAAGGGGGCGGAAAAAATATACCTTCAAAGTAGGTGATATAAACAAGTGCATTGCGGACGTGGTCAAAATCATGAGACCCTATGCCGCCCAGAGAGGCTTTTCGATAAAAACGAAGCTTGGCCAGGTCGAGCAAACGACCTTTGACAACGATGCAGTTACCCAGATAGCTGTTAATCTGCTGGACAACGCAGTCAAATACGCACGTAATGCAGAAGACAAAACTATTACGGTCAGAACCAGAAGCGACGAGCAGTTTACTTTGATTGAAGTTGAGGACCATGGTCCCGGTGTTCCTCATCGGCAGCGAAAAAAGATATTCGAGCAGTTCTATCGTTCCGGAGCAGAAGCTACTCGTGAAACAGCCGGAACGGGTCTGGGTCTTGCACTGGTGAAAAAATTCGCCCAGGCACACAATGGTTTTGTAGAAATCCTTAGCGCTAAGCCGACCGGCGCGATATTCAGGGTGGCTTTAGCTGCCCAAGTGTAACTATATACAGCCTTTTTATTCTATAGACTTTTGCCTTACCTTAATCTTTACCTTAAGATTCTTTCCCGGCCATCCTTTCTTGTGTCGTGATAAGTCCTCAATATCCAGTTATTTCATCACCTCTCTAAAGAAAGCCAAAGTCTGCCTCTCCAATTGCAGGAAAACTTGAAAAAAACTTCAAAACCAGCAAAGGAACTTCAATCAAGAGCACAATGCACTTGACCGACTTCACATTCATCGTGAGCTTTATTGATTATCAAGGTCATAAGTATAAGAAGTTTTCGAACCGGCCCCACTAGCCAACCAGAGCGTATTGTGCTGCGCACATAGGCCCCCAAAACGGCCCCATTTTTGCGAGTTGACGACTACAACTGCCCTACAAATAGACAACCCGTTATCCGCGAATTCTCAAAAATATCCGCTCCATAAACTCCTTAATTACAAGAAATTACAGAAAACCTAAAAATTGGTAACGTTTTCAATGGCCGATTTCAAAAAGGGAATCTGTTAAAAATAACTGTTACCCAAAATTACGCACTGAATCAAAAAATAATCAATATCCAATAGACAATTAAAAAAGGGCCTATACCGAATCAATCAGTATAAGCCCCAAATTGATGCAAATCAGCTATATCAATGTCAATTATAATTGCCAGCCAATTCTCAGCTTAAGGTGCCGGCTCCGGCGGCGGATACAGTCGAATATCGTCAAAGTACATCGTACCTGAACCACCGGCTACCGGATTCTTCTTGTTACCAAGACCAATAGCAATCGTATTGACATTGGCAAGGCTCACGTCCTGGTCTGCAAATCCGCCTGGGGCGGACAGGTCGATAGTCCATTCCGTCCAGGTAGTGACCTGTGCTGCATCAGGATTATCATTAGTAACGATTGCATTGCCGTTGAGAGCAACATATAAAGTCTCAGCAGCGTTATCCGAATTGCCTCTGAACCAGATCGTCAGCTTGTTGACACCATTCTCGGTCCAATCACGCGGATAAGTCAGCGTTAAAGTCGCCTCAGAATACCCAACACTATTGTCGTAGAATAATGGCATCGACTGGTTACCACTGTGAACGATAGTTTGCTCGGCAAAAGGAGGATTGTCATAACCAACGAGAGAGCCATTTGTCGGGATGCCGTATCCGTCTATCCAGGCGTTAAATATCCTGTTGCTCTCGGGGTCATCGGGATTAAGGTCATTGTAGCTCTCGAAATCGTCCACGATAAGGAAGTTGGCCGTCGTAAAGCTCCATACATTGCCTGTCCACGGACTGTCGGGATTGACGTTATTGGCCTCGTCAATACGCCAATAGTAGGTGGTATTCCACTCAAGCTTTCCGGGTTCAAAGCTCTCAGAACCGAGGTCTCCTGCGCCTTTATACTCCGGTGAACCGGTATCGGCATTTCGTACTGCCTCCTGGTCATTGCCGAAATAGACTTGATGCGAATCAGCATAGACTCCCGGCGTCCAGGTAAGAACCGGTGTCTGCTTTATATCCACAGCGCCATTAGCCGGTTCCGGGCTCCCGACGCCGCCCTCAGTAGTAAAGCTCCAGATGTCGCCTTTATGCGTCTCGATGACATCAAACTCATCGACCCGCCAGTAGTAAGTCTTAGCCAATTTAAGTGTGCTGGGAATATAGGTTGTAGTTCCCTGTGGGAGTCCCCCTGTGGCATTGTTCACTTCATCAAAATTCTCACCAAAATATACGGTGTGTAATTTCGCACCGAAACCTGCCGTCCAGCTAAGCGTCACATCCACGTCTATGGACTCGGCACCTTCAGCGGGATTAGGGCTATAAGCAGTCTTGGGTGGAACCGAAAAGCTCCAGACATCACCCTTCCATGGACTATTCGGCTCGGTGTCATTGACCTCATCAATCCGCCAGTAGTAAGTTGTGCCCGGTACAAGACCATCCGGATAAGGAAATCCGGGAAAGCCGACAACAATGAACGTCCCTGCTTGATTGCCCTGGAACGTGCCTTCGGCGCCGGCGTTGACATCGTCAAAATTGTCGCCGATATACACATCGTGTGAGACCGCAAAACCTCCCGGTAACCAGCTAAGGTTCACCCATGTATCCGGATAGAGGGCACCATCCTCCGGCTTGGGGCCCAAGGCGTAAGGCCATACCTCACCTTCCATCGCGCCCATTATTTCGGGCACCGACAAGGCATGGTCGTAAATCCTTACATCATCAATCGCGCCAATCCAGTCGCAGCCCCACCCGTCCGAGCCGATGAGGACAGGGGTACTGCTGCTGGTAATTGCGCCCATTGGAGTCGAATCAGTCTCCTCTCCGTTGAGATAGCATTTCAGCGTCGTGCCGTCATACGAGCATGCGATATGGCACCACTCGAAGCGCTCCAGGCTTTTGCCGACGAAGGCCCAGGCCCTGGGCGACGTATTGAACGTAAAAGCCATGTTGGGCTGAGGAGCGCCTTGGCCCCACCCATATCGAACCTGATAGCTCCAACTGGGACTCATCCCAGCCATCGCCTTGGCCATCGGCGCCGTCGTTGTGAGATTTCCTTCCGGGTCATCGGCGTCAGGTCTTATCCAAAGGGCTATGGAGGTTGGACCGGTGATGTCCAGGCTGGCGTCATTGCCGCAATCGATGTAGTCCCCGCCGCCACCGGAGACGCCCAGGCCATGGAACTCCAGGGCTAACCCCGCGATGCCGGGGATCCATGTGGGATTGTTCACGATGGTCCCGTCGTTGCCGTTGCCGCTCGAATCGGAAACCGTGGTGCCGGAACCGTCGTCGAGCTTCCAGTGGCCCACCAGATCAGCGCACACACTGCTTGACACGCTCAGGACAAGAATAAAAGAAACCAGATAAATCAATTTCTTACACATAATAATTCTCCTGTTTTAGAAGTAAAGATAATCCTGATTTGGCCACACACCAAATCACTCGTTATTTTCGCTAAGCATCAAGACACTATTTATGTGAAAATTACATATTGAAATCAGAAAACACCTTACGGCTTGTTACTACCTCCTTCCTTCAGAAAACCGCTATATTGTTAATTGAAATGTGAAAAAACTCACTTGCGAAGCATAAAATTGATATTACAACTCGATGCCTCGTATCATACGCGTCCTCCTCTGTTCGTAAAATTACTGGAATTGCGCCTGCTGGATGGGCTTCAAAGCCAAAGATGCCCGACTGTGCAGGCACAAGCTTTACCCAGCACCTGCCCCAGGGGCTGAGTTTACTATTTCCGTTTATACCAAATCAGACACTTGCCCGTCAAGGAAAATCTTTTGGACGGTTACGCCCACAGAATAATCTGGGATTAGACAGCAAATTCGAGTATTATGGCCATTATGAATCTACGCAGATTGAGCATCTTAGTCTTAACAGGGCTGTTTCTACAAAGCCTCTTTGACTTCGGCGAGTTCAGTCGAGCCGTAAAAGCTCAGGATAACACCACCATCGCAGAAGCTTTGCGAGCAATGGTCGAGACTGACTGGGCTGCTCAGGAGCGCAGGAGGAACCGGACGCTTGACGAACCCGCCGCCGTGCGTGATGCATATAGACGTGCCGAAGAGCTTCTCAACGACCTTCGCAAAATGCCCGCAGGGCCGGATATCACTTCCCAGGCTATTACTCTTGAGCGACTGCGAAGTAAAGTAAATACGGTGGATTCACTGGATAAGAGGGCCCGACTCGCTTTGTATAGTCGGATTCGTTCTACCACACGGAATTTGGCGCTGAAAAATCCCCTTATCGCCACAAGGCCTATTGTTTTTATGAAGCGTCGCCGCTTCATCTGCCAGATGCTCCACGAGTATCTCGGGTACTTCTACGATTATGGGGACATCGCGGGCGGAGGTGTTTACATGCTCGAAAAGCCCGGCCGGTCTTTAAAGGTGCGTGACCTTATCAACGGTCGGCTGCCGCGTGGAAATTATACAACTCTCGCTTTGTCTTACGATGCTAAGACGATTTACTTCGCCTTTGCTGAGCGGGCGCCGAACAAGCCGGAATATTATTCACCGGACCGGCGATGTTTTCATATTTACGCTATGGACGCCGACGGAGCAAATCTCCGTCAGCTCACCAACGGCCCGAATGATGACTTCGATCCCTGCCCACTACCTGATGGCAACATCGCCTTTATGTCAACTCGTCGTGGAGGTTTCGGCCGATGCCATAATCCCTGGGAGCCGCTCCCGAGCTATACATTGCATCGTATGGACGCCTGGGGACACGAGATACAAACGCTCTCGTTTCACGAAACAAACGAATGGCATCCCTCCGTGCTCGCAGATGGGCGGATCGTATATTCCCGCTGGGACTACGTCGACCGCTCAGCAGCGCACTACCACGGACTTTGGGTCAGCAATCCGGATGGTACTAATCCGAGCATCCTTTTTGGCAACTATACCCAGCGTATTAACGCCTGCTTTCAGCCACGCGGCATACCAGGCTCGAACAGCATCGTTTTTATCGCGGGCGCACATCATGCCAATGTAGGCGGCTCGTTAGTCATCTTCAATCCTGACCGCTGGGAGCTGGACTCACTGACCGGTCAGGATAAATTCGATGTGATTGAGGTCCTGACACCCCAGATATGTTTTCCTGAGGCCCCCGGCTGGCCGGACAGCTATTGCCACAGCCCCTGGCCACTTTCTGAGAACTATTTCCTGGTTGCTTTTAGCTTTAAGCCTCTTCCGGGGATGGGGCCTGATGTCAAACGGGACACATACACAGGACTCTATTACTTCGACCGCTTCGGCAACCTGGAGTTGCTTTACCGCGACCCTGACATCTCCTGTATGTACCCGATTTCTTTTGTCCGGCGTTCGATACTTCCGGAGATTCCTTCAACGCTCGATGACAATCTCGGCGACGAAGGCGAATTTGTGCTCACGGACGTCCAGCAGAGTCTCTTTCCCTTACCGACCTCTCGAGAAATCCGTCGGCTCCGAATCTTCCAGGTACTTCCCAAAACAACCACGCATATTGCTAATAAACCGCGCCTCGGCTATGCGAACGCAGAAAGTGCCCGTATGATGCTCGGCACAGTCCCCGTAGAGTCTGACGGCTCGGCCTATTTCCGCGCCCCCGCTCGCAAACCGCTGTATTTCCAGGCCATCGATGAAGAAGGCCGGGCTGTCCAAAGCATGCGCAGCATCACTTATCTGCAGCCCGGTGAGCGCCGCAGTTGTCTCGGCTGCCATGAACCCCGCGGTACAACCCCAGCCAACCAGCAAGGACTTTTGGCTCTACAGCGACTGGCATCGAAGATTCAGCCCGGCCCGGATGGAACTCGTCCTTTCAGCTATCCCAGACTTGTCCAGCCTGTCCTCGACAAGAATTGCGTGCAATGTCACGATGGCGAACCCGGTGATTTGAAGAGCCGATTAGTTTTAACAAATGAGCCTGCCGGGACCTTTAGCAAATCGTATGAGAGTCTCAAACAATATGTCCGATGGTATGAATGGGGAGGCGGCACAATTACAGAGATTGTTACCAGACCCGGACGTATTGGTGCGGACCATAGTCCTCTGCTGAAGGTGCTCAAAGACCCCATACACACAAAACATGTTCACCTATCTCAAGAGGAGCTTCGACGGCTAAATATTTGGCTGGATGCCAATGCCCCTTTCTATGGAACTTACGAGCCGGCCCAGCAGCTCGCACAGAAAGATGGGCAGGCTGTACTACCACCTTTACTCCAATAGAAGCGTTCACAAATAAAGTCTAAATCGTCAGTTCAGCTAAAGGCTTGTTTTTCAAGTCAGTATTCAATATGATATTTTGGTAATAGAAAAAATTGTCGAATCGCTAAGGGAGCAGAAATGAACCTAAATTTTTCCTATTATATGCCAACAAGAATTATCTTCGGCTGTGGTAAGCTGAGCGAGCTCAAAGCCACACCGTATCTACCCGGTAAGAAAGCTCTTGTTGTAATCGGTGCATCCGGAGCCATGAGGAAATATGGATATCTTGACAGAGTCCTCAAGTATCTTAAGGAAAATGGAGTTGAGACGGTTGTGTACGATAAAATTCAGCCTAATCCCGTTTCGGAACACGTTGAAGAAGGGGCATCCGTCGCCAAGGAAAACGGCTGTGATTTTGTAGTTGGTCTTGGCGGCGGCAGTACTATTGATTCATCTAAGAGCATAGCGGTAATGGCAGTCAATCCGGGCAGGTATTGGGACTACTTAAACAGGGGAAGCGGCGGCCGAAAAACACCTCCTAATGGCGCTCTGCCTATCGTGGCCATAACCACAACCGCCGGGACAGGAACCGAAGCCGATCCCTGGACGGTAATTACCAAAAGCGACACTAACGAGAAGATAGGATGGGGAAATAATTCGACCTTTCCGAGCTTGTCAATCGTGGACCCGGAGTTAATGATAAGCGTTCCCCCGAAAACGACCGCTTACACCGGCATGGACGCGCTCTTTCATTCGGTTGAATCCTATCTCGCAACGCTCAATCAGCCGGCGAGCGACCAATTGGCGTTGGAGGCAATCAGCCTTATTACAGAATACCTGCCCGTCGCCGTCAAAGACGGCACGAATATGCAGGCAAGAGCTAAACTTGCCTGGGCCAATACCGAAGCGGGAATATGCGAGTCACTGTCTCGTTGTATATCCCTTCATTCTATGGAACATCCCGTTAGTGCATATTACCCTAACGTTGCTCACGGCTGCGGTCTTACAATACTTTCTGTTTCCTACTTTACCTGTTTAGCCGAAAGAAATCCCGCGCGCTTCCCGGACCTTGCCGGGGCAATGGGAGAAAATGTTGATGAGCTCCCGGAGAATGATAGGCCTATGGCATTTATCACCGGATTGAAGAAGCTTATTAAAAATATAGGCTTTGAGGAAAAACTCTCCGATTTTGGGATTGAGAAAAGCCAGTTGAAAACTTTTGCTGAAAGCTCCTTTTATACGATGGGCAGTCTTTACGATATAACGCCGGTCGAGTTAACATTGGACGATGTTATTGCCATTTATGAAAATGCATACTCATGATAACGAGCAATTGCCATTTATGGCTTCCGGTGCTTCTGGTTATGGTGCCGGCCGATACAGCCTAATATCATCGATGTAAATTTTACCTGAACCACCGGCTACCGGATTGTTCTTGTTACCAAGACCAAGAGCAATCGTATTGACATTTGCCAGGTTCACGCCCTGGTCGGCAAAAGCCTGCAAATCGATATTCCATTGTGTCCAGGTAGTTGTCTGTGCTGCATCAGGATTATCGTGATTGACCACCGCACTTCCATTGAGAGCAACATATAAAGTCTCAGCAGCGTTGTCCGAATTGCCCCTGAACCAAATTGTTAATGTGCTAACACCATTCTCGGTCCAGTCACGCGGATAAGTCAGCGTTAAAGTCGCCTCAGAGTACCCAACACTATTGTCGTAGAACAACGGCATCGACTGGTTGCCGCTGTGAACGATATTTTGCTCAGCAAATGGAGGATTATCGTAACCAACTAAAGAACCGTTTGCCGGGTCGTCGTATCCGTCCAACCACACATTAAATATCCTGTTGCTTTCGGGGTCATCGGGGTCAAGGTCATTGTAGGATTCAAAATCGTCCACGATAAGGAAGTTGGCCGTCGTAAAGCTCCAGATATTGCCTACCCACGGACTGTCGGGATTGGCGTTATTGCCCTCGTCAATACGCCAATAGTAGGTGGTATTCCACTCAAGTTTTCCAGGTTCATAGCTTTCAGAACCCAGGGCTCTGTTGCCCTTGTACTCGGGCGAGCCGGTATCGGCATTTTTCACCGCATCCATATCAGTTCCGAAATAGACCTGATGCGAAGCGGCTGCTTCTCCTGCTCCCCACTTAAGAGTTGGTGTCTGCTTAACACCTGTGGCACCGTTAGAGGGGTTCGCGCTGCTTGCCTTTACAGGTAACGATAGTGCCGCCTGAGGTACCAGTTGCTTTGACGTTCTTGGACCTTGCCAACGCAACTGGGCCGCGGCGGCGAGGTCGTATTCAAAATATTCCATCACAAGGGAATATTTCCCGGCAACAAGTTCAATCGTTCCGCTATTTTCGACGGCCCTATGCTCAGTCCAGTTATCAACGACTAACTGGTCATTCACCCACAGGCGGACACCGTCATCGGTCGTAGTATAGAAGGTCCATGTCCCGGAGAACGGCATCTCCACCTCACCAGTCCATTGTATGGAGAATTGATCGTTGTCGACCCTTGGATCCGGAGATTCCTCGACCCAGGCAAAGTTAATCTGGGCATCTTCGCGCTCCAGTACCAGTGTCTGGAAGGGTTCCGTTGGAGGAATCGAACCGGACCAGTGATAGTACGACCCTCTCAGGCCGCCACCTTCACGAGTAGTAGTAAAGCTCCAGACGTCACCTTTATACGTCTCGATAGCATCAAACTCATCGACGCGCCAATAGTAAGTCTTCTCAAATTCAAGCGTGCCGGGAGTATAGGTTGTAGGTCCCTGAGGGACACCGCCAACGGCACTGTTCACATCGTCAAAATTATCGCCGAAGTACACAGTATGCAACTTCGCACCGAACCCGGGAGCCCAGCTAAGGATTACATTCGGGTCCACAAATTTAGCACCATCAGGCGAATCAGGGTCATACGCAACCCTGGACGGAACCTTAAAGCTCCAAACATAGCCTTTCCATGGACTGTTCGGGTCCGTGTCATTGACTTCATCGATTCGCCAATAGTAAGTCGTTCCGGTGACAAAACCCTCCGGATAAGGAAATCCTGGAAAGCCGGCAACAAAAAACGTCTCGGTCCGATTGCCCTGGAAAGTATCGGCGATTCCATCGTTCACATCATCAAAATTCTCGCCGAAATATACATCGTGTGAGACTGCACAGCCTCCCGGCGTCCAGCTAAGGCTCACCCATGTATCCGGATGTAGGCCACCATCAGCAGGGACGGGTCTACGGGCCTCATAGGTCAACAAGAGCCATTTATTATACATGTACTCCTCGACGGCCTCCATTTCCCCGTCAGTGAGCGCCCGGCTGTAGACCAGGATCTCTGCCACATCACCATGCCAACCTAGGCCACCGTAAAAATTGAACCCGGCGATTCGCCCTTCTGACATGGCGTTTTGGATGCCGTGATTGATATCACGGCGTTCGCCAAGAAACTCTCCGTCGCGATATACGTCCATGACACCGGTGATGCTATTGAGCCGGACTACGTTGACAGTAAAGTCTTCTATCAGCTCCGGATGATCGTAATTCACCTCCCATCGCATGCCGGGCCCACCGCCCAACATAATGTAGGTATTGTCCATGTGGAAGCCCCCTGGAGTGGTTACGCCAAAACCACCTACTTCACCCCAGGCGATATATCCTTGGTGGTAATAGGGCCAACCCTGACCTTCTCGTTCAATCTCAGTTTCCATTAGACTTCTTTGCATTCGGCTACGGCTGACGCCAATCACCGTTATATCTTTGTTATTGGGGCTGTAATCAAACGCCATGGACTCACTATATATGTCATGGAATGTTACTGTACCGAGACCACGTAGCATGTACTCGCCGTACGTGGCACCACCATCGCCCCCGCTTGCGTGGCGGTCATTGCCCGATGTGTCGTCCCAACTTCTGATGCTGTCGCCGGGAGCCAGGCCGGTGATGGCCGATGCGTCGAAACGCAGCTCCAGGCCGTCCGCTACCGGTAGCTCACGCGCACTCACGGTAGTCCCGACCAGAGACAGCACCAAAACAAAAGAGACAAAATAAATCAATTTCTTCCACATAATAATACTCCTTCACCCCGTCGGGTCTTTGCCGCAAGGCATCCTGCAGCCGACGGGCGGGATTAAAAAAATAAAAATTTGGTTGTTAATTGAAAGGCAAAAACTCTATTTCGAAGCACAAAGTTTTTGGTTAAGGCTCAGCGCCTTTTATGATAACTCCTCCTATTTTTGGAAAATTATAAGAATTACACCCGCTGGACGACCTATGACTCACAGTTGCTCAACTGCGCGAGCACAAGCTTCACTAATGTTATCTATACCAAATTATCCACCTTCCCGTCAAGGAAAAACTGATTTTGAGAGGCATTTCTTGTTCCCGTTTTTGAAAATCATTTTATGGCCTTTATTAAAAAAGAGTTGGGATACAAACCCATAATGAAAGACAGAGTTTAGCGTTTAGCCCAGAGCGTGTAGTTTTGGGGGAGCAACTTTGCAAGATCCTTCGACCCTTCGGCTACACTCAGGGCAGGCTTCTTTCGCTCAGGGCAGAGTGTTGACCGGAAGGCAAAAAGCCTTTAGACTAAGAACATCAGAAATTTTTAAATTACCAAGAGGTGACATATGCTGCCGGAAGAAAAATGCGGTAAATGCCGGTTCTATAACGAAAAAATGGAAAAACAGGGCGAATGCCGAAGATATGCACCCAGGCCAAACGTTCTAAAGATAAATTGGTGTAAAGTTGGCATCGACCACTGGTGCGGTGAATTTGAGCAACAAGCGCCAGAAGCCCCACCAATAGACAAGGAACATACAGAATAGTGTAAACCCGCTTCGTACCGCCCGACCGATTGAGTTCTCATTATAACTACTCATGCAAGGAGAATGGTATGAATAGCATCAGTCAAACAAGACGAGATTTTCTAAAAGCCATGGGACTGGGTGTTGCATCATTGGCTTTGCCCGGATACTCGAAAGCCATGGCGCGCAAAACCACTCGCAGCTCAGCCGACAAGCCAAATATTGTCCTTATTATGGCCGATGATTTGGGATATTCCGACATCGGATGTTTCGGCGGAGAAATCAGGACGCCGAATCTCGATGAATTGGCGGCCGTTGGAATGCGGTTTACGCAGTTCTATAACAGCGCCAAGTGCAGTCCGACACGGGCATCGCTTCTGACCGGCCAATATGAGCATGCCGTGGGCGTCAAAAACATGGAGCATGGTGCTACCTTCGCAGAGATTTTGGGTGCTGCCGGTTACCGAACAATTATCTCCGGTAAATGGCACCAAAGACCGCTTCCCACAACGCGCGGCTTTGACCGGTATTACGGCCTGGCAGACGGATGCTGTAATTACTGGAACCCCGGAACCAGAGCAAGACCCGGCGAAGGAGAACCCGGTCGCAAAAGACCGGCACCACGTCGCTGGGCCATCGAGGGCAAAGAGATTATGGGATACGTCCCTGAGGACAAGAGCTTCTACACCACTGACGCCTTTACGGATTATGCGATTGAACGGCTGGAAGAATATAAGAACGAGAGCAGACCGTTTCTGCTTTATCTGCCGTACACAGCACCGCATTATCCGCTGCACGCCTGGCCGGACGATATTGCTAAGTACCGCGGGAAATACAAAATCGGCTGGGATGAGCTTCGCCGACAGCGTTACCAGCGCCAGATAGAAATGGGTTTGCTCAACCCGAAATATAAGCTCTCTCCACGGGATGAGCGCGTTGAGAGCTGGGATTCGCTTAGTGATTCGGAAAAAGACAAGGCCGATTTGAAAATGGCGGTATATGCCGCGATGGTGGACCGCATGGACCAGGGAATTGGCAAGGTATTGGCGAAAATAAAAGAGCTTGGCAAATGGGAAAATACGCTTGTGCTGTTCCTTTCTGATAACGGCGGCTGCCCCGAAACCCCCGATACAACGCCCGATATCCCACCCGGACCTGTTGAGGGCTATCGCGCGCTCGGCCCGGCCTGGGCCAATGCCAGCAACGCGCCGTACAGGAAATACAAGTCCACCGACTATGAGGGAGGCGCCTGTACTCCTTTCATAGCTTCCTGGCCGGGCGTTATCAAGCCAGGCACCATAACCGACCAGGTGGGACACATAATCGACGTTGTTCCGACATTTATGGAAATAACCGGAGCTGTCTATCCAGAGCAAATCAATGGCAGGAAACTCAAGCCCCTCGCGGGCAAATCGCTGCTGCCAATCTTCCAGGGAAAACAAAGACAGGAACACGATGTACTGTACTGGCAGTTTAGCAGGGCGAAGGCTGTTCGGACCGGTAAATGGAAACTTGTCCGGTACGGCCAGGCCGAGTGGGAACTCTATGACCTTGAGAAAGACAGAACAGAATTGAACAATCTGGCTGGGCAATATCCACAGAATGTCAAACAAATGACCGGCCTTTGGGAAGACTGGTGGATGAAATGTGCCAGTAAAGGTTAAGCTGGGTAAGTTTTTCAGGTTTTTTTTCATTTTGGCTTTTCGGAAATTGGGTTTGAATTGGGTTTGAATTGGGTTTGTTTTTCGGACTGCGAAAGCATCGTTTTTTCTGTAATCCTTTGTTATAAGTGAGTTTACATTCATTTTTGGTTTTCGGAAATTGGCTTTGATTGGGTTTGAATTGGGTTTGTTTTCACCAAGTGTCCAATTGGATTTATTTTCATAAGAGTTTGTATTATATGGGTTTACGTTCATTTGACTTTTTCGGAGATTGGGTTTGTTTTGCATAAAAAGGAGCTGATTTGTAGAGGGTTCTCGACAGATGTAGAGGGCCGAAGACAGAGGACAGACGACAGAAGACAGATGACAGACGACAGATGATAAGATATTGTTTCATAAGGAGTTATCTGGTAGTTTGAAATCCGAAATCCTAAGCACTAAATCCTAAACAAATTCAAAATACAAATTTTCGAATGACCAAAACGATGATAGGGCCATTACGACCATGGACTAATGACTAATCTGGATCCCCGACTACGACATTCGGGGACAAGCTTGACTTGGGCCTGCTGGGTGCTTTATAGGCACGTAAATAACTGGATTCTCCCGCCGTCGCTGAAGCTATGGCGGACAAGCGATACTGGATAATGGATTCTGGATGGTTGTTATGGTTCATTAGTTAATATAGCTAATATGGATAATATGGGTAAATAGTTAATTGGCCCAGCACCAATTAGTCGTGAACTAAGCTAAATTGGTGCGGGGTCTGCGCTGCGCTACGAGATTCTCGATGGTTGTGAATGGTTCATTGGTTAATTGGTTAAATGGCATTTGACAATCGGGATCCAGTTTTCTGATGAGGTTAAGTCTTTGAAACTCGAGGAGCGTTTTGTAAAGGCTGTGCTCTAATCGTCGTTCATACATCAGAAGGCGATCGAGGACCCTTGCATTTGCGAAATCCTTTATGGCCATACGACCCAGAGGCAGATGTGTGGCGGAGGCAGCCAGCCCATCCTGCGATTGGTCGAGTTTTTTGAAAAACAGGGATTGGGTGAGTTTGGCCAATGGGCTGGAGGTCATATCTGCGTTCAATGCGTCTATGACCTGGTTCTGGATTCGCCCAGCGCGTTTTAGGCGCCATGAGAGAGTGACAATTCGTTCTGCGAGCATAGATTCCATAGGGCCGGCCGGGGCCAGCTCGGCGAGCATCTGTTCGCGGTAAAGGTCGAAGTCGGCCTGGCTTTCTGAGCTGATTATTGCCTGCCGGGCGGAAAGGCCGTGCTGGACGGCATTTTGTGAGACGGCGGCCCTGCCTTCGATGGTGCGTGGGCCTGTGGATTTTTGTGCGTTACGCCGGTTGGCGATGATTTGGGCTTCGGTAGACATTATAAATCCTCCTGGTACTAACAAACCATATAGTTGTGTTGATGTTAACATTTTGTTGCATAAGGAGTTATCTGTTAGATTGAAATCCGAAATCCTAATATCGAAATCCGAAACAAATTCAAAATACAAATGTTCGAATGACCAAAACGGGGAGAGGGCCATTACGACCATGGACTAATGACTAATCTGGATCCCCGACTACGACATTCGAGGACAAGTTTAGAGTTTGGCATCTTTCTGCCGGAGGCGAAAAAGTAGCGCTCCTTCGACTGAGCTCAGGACATGCTCTATAATTAGAGCTACCTGCACTTTTGATGCGAAAAAAGTCCTCGAATATTGATTCGAGATTGTCGTAACTCGATTTGGGAAAGTAAGTTAAAAATTTTTTGAAAAATTTAATTTTTGTTCTGAGGTATCAGCGTTTTTGATTGAAAACTGGGGGAATTTTTACCTATTTTAAACCAAGGATCCATTCGACCCATTCGGCCATGCTCAGGGCAGGCTTCGCTCAGGACAAGCTACACTGATTACACGGATTATGTTTTGGCCGGCTTGGTGTTCTCGGCAAGATATGTTCTGAAAGCGAGCTTTCGCCATAGAGACTTGCTTTCGTCCACAAGGCCATCTAAATGGCCTTTTTCAGAAGCTGGCTAAGAACGGTTCTTGTTAGACGCGGATTAGCACAGATTTAGGAAGTGAGATGCCGGCTGCTGATAGTCAAATGACTACGAGCTTTTTAGCGCTCCGGCCCGTGAAAGGTTGGGAAAGGAACCATAGTCAAATGACTACGAGATTTTTAGCGCTCCGGCCCGTGAAAGATTGGGAGACGAACCATAGTCAAATGACTACGAGCATTTTTATAATACAAAGCCAGACGCTTGATACTGGATGCTCGATGTAACTGCGAGGCTAGATCCCTCGACTGCGCTCGGGATGACCCC
>JBGVTO010000192.1:0-42715 GCA_041862635.1 Phycisphaerae bacterium
CTCATCACAGCCAGGAATTTCAGCGCCTTTTCATCTGCCTCGATGTCAAATTTGCCCAGCCCTCGCTCGGTATCCTCAATTGCGGTCTTGAGTAATTGCAAAATGTCTTGCTGGCTAAGCGGCTCAAAATGGAACACGGTACTGCGCGAAATCAACGGTGAAATGACCGAAAAAAACGGATTTTCCGTAGTGGCTCCTATGAGAATCAAGATCCCCGCTTCGACATCGACCAACAGAACATCCTGCTGAGCACGGTTGAAGCGGTGAATTTCATCGATAAAAAGCACCGTCCTCGTCCCATCCATTGCGAGTCTGTCACGAGCACGTCCGATAATCTGCCGAATATCTCTGACGCTGGCCGCGGGGGCGCTGAGATAGTGAAATTCAGCCTTCGTGTAGTTCGTAATCACCGCCGCCAAAGACGTCTTGCCAACCCCGGGCGGACCGTAAAATATCAAACTACTGAGCCTGTCGGCCTCGAGCATCCTTGTCAGCAGCTTATCGGACCCAAGAAAATGCCTTTGTCCGATAAATTCTTCAAGATTCCTCGGCCTCATCCGAGCCGCCAGAGGCGCCGCTGAGCCTATATTCGCCTCTTCAGAGCTGCTGAACAGAGTCTTGTTTTCCGTGTCTGCATCCATCGTGGATATTATATGAAAGATAAGTAAAACTGTCGAAACTTATCTGAGGACACGGTTTGTAAGTTTTTTGTTTTACAAAAAAAAGGTCCCGAAGCGTGGGGCCTCAATAAATCGCAGAATGGTAATCCTTCTGGGGGGTTCTATGCATGTTTTCCGGTCTTGCCTGGACGGGATGTGGCAGATAGGTCTCCTAATAATCGCAGGCGTCACCTCTTCCCAGCCACTTCATCCAAGTGCCGACTTTGGCGATTACATAAATGCACACGATTAGCAGCCCATAAGTCTTCAGGAAAATCAACAATTGATCAAGCCCTTCAAACAGACCGATTAAAAGAGGTATGAGAATCACACCCCAGACTGCGGCACCATGGCACCAATTAAATCGGGGCGACTCCAACGATAGCCATCGCCGGGTGATTTGCAAGGCGAGCCAGCCGCAAAAGATACCTGCTGCCGCCCCGACGCACACATCCGATGGGTAGTGTGCCAACACAGTTACTCTTAGAATACCGACGCCAGCGGCGAGGGTAAAAAATACCGGTATCAAGTACCAGCCCACAAAGGGTACCAGAGCTGTAGCCACCGCAAACACGCTGGCTGTGTCGCCGGAAGGAAATGACCAGCTGTGCAGCAGACCGTTTATCTCTTGTCTCTCCAACTGTGCCTTAATAACATCCCGGGGCCGCGGCCTGCGCACCACGATTTTCAGTGAGTTCACTGTGGGGGCGACAAGCAGCAGAGCCAGCAATCCAATTAAGGTCGGTCGCAGTCGACCTGTGACGTAAAACCAGAGCAGTAGTAACCAAATAGGCACTAATGTTTTGCCTAATTGTCTCAATGCGTCAAGCCATTTACTCGAATGCCAACCGCTGGGCTGTTGACAGAGCCTCAAAAAGACACGTTCATCAAGGAGAAAATAGCTGAGCACACCGGCTAAACACAAGGCCACGATAGGAACCAGGACTGCCAAGTCGCTTTTGCGCAGCCTTCGCCCGGATGTTGGTTTTTTATCAATCATCAATCCTTCGGCCTACAAATCAGAGCCAGTACTTCAAGTATGGTGCCTTTTGAATAGTTAAAACCTCTTTTAGAGGCGATTTCGTCTAAATCCAAAGAACCATAACGCTGTTGGATAGCGGCAAGCACGTCCTTTGGTATGATCAGGACCCCCGGTTGGGGCTGCCTGGCCCAGGCGAGAACCGCCTCTTCGCTGCCGAGTCGCTCAATTCGCCGGCCGATATAAAAATTCAGGGTTGGTTCAGCATATTTATAGGTTGCTACAGGTACTTCTTTGGCGGTTTTCTCCTTGATAGCTCGGGCAATCGGGGGTGATATTTTCACCCGCTCAACCGCTGGCAGCACCCCAAACAAAAACGGAATCTGAAAAACAAGCATGCCGATGAGCAACACCTTGGCACTGGCTTGGGGCCGGTCGGCACGTTGTTGACGGATGGCAATTACCGCCATGATTGACAACACTATACCCGACGCCAGACCAGACCAACGCAAACCGGGTATCTCCAAGAACCATGGCGCGATCATCAAGACCAACGCCCCGGTAATTGCCAAGGGGCCAAAAAACCAGACTCCGCGTCGCAACCAGATTCGATCACCGGCGCTCAACTTATTTTGTTGCGCCGCGACAATCGTACCCGCTACTGCTAAAGCCAGAGCCGGCCATATGAATAACACGTAATGGGGCAATTTGGTAGCTGCCAGGGTCATTATAATAACGATCGGTACGACCCAGCCAATCAACAAGGCTCGACAATATTGCCCGCCCACCCGCCTCCCGACCAACGCTGAGACAGTTCCAGGCAGGTGCATCGTCCAGGGAAAAAAGCCCGCGATAATAACAAGCGGATAATACGGCAGATAGAGCAAAAAGTTTCCACCGTGATGTTCCATTGGCCTAATTGCGCGAGTGAGTACGTGACGGCCGATAAAAACACGTAAAAACTGACCCTGGGTAGCGTTGTTAGCCGGAATAGCCCAGGCAATAAAAATCAAACCTCCTATCACAAGGGCGGCCCCGACCTGCCAAAGACACCGCCAGGCACCAGCCCTGGCTCCCTTGTTCAGCCACAAAGTAGCTGCTATTACGGGAATGGGAAACAGTCCTATCGGCCCTTTGGTCAGCATGCCGAGGCCTAGCGCGATGCCCATAAGAATTATGTGGGATACGTACATTTTGGAGCCGGCTGCTTGCACAAAGACTGCCATTACAGCAACCATGAAAGGCAAAAGCACGGCATCGGCAGTCGCAGCGGTGCCAATACAAAGTACCATCAATGTTGAAGCCAGAATAACCATGGCCCAAAACCCTGCTTTCACACCCAAAAGCCGCTGCCCGACGAAGAATGTCAATAGACAGGTCAGTGCGGTACCGACCGCCGCAAAAAAACGGCATGCAAACTCTGTTGGCCCAAACAGCCGGATTGGCAAAGACATCAGCCAGTAAAACATCACCGGTTTGTCAGGCCACAAATCGTTGTTGAAAGTAGGGACCAGGTAATTGCCCGACTCTATCATCTCCACCGTGGCACGCGCAAAGCGGGGCTCGTCACGATCCCACAAGGTGGTACGCGTTGCCATGAAGAGATATATGCTCATGACTGCCACGGAGATCAGGATCGCCACTGTCCAAGGAGTGCCGACATTTCCGCTTTCCTGTTGCAACTTCATTACGTTTATTCCTTAAGGACGCATACCTCTTTGGTCGGTGAATTATAATAGGGCGGATCACAAGACACAACAAATTTTTCAAGTGACTGCTCAAGGTTTCGCACAAAGTTACAGAGGTATTTTTCTGGATTTACCGAATTGCAACCATTACAGCTGCAGCAATTTTGATTTACCACTTAATGGTCCTTGCAGGATTGTCTTATCTGATTACACTGCCGCTATCAACTGTCGCGATAAAGTTTGTAAACAAAAACGATTTGGTCAAGCCCAACAATACAATTACAGGCAAATTACGGTTCTTTTGCATTCAACTTTGACTTCAGTTTCTATTTCTATAAAGTCAGGAGCTAAGATTTTCCGATACAATTTACGGAACCAAACTAATAGGAAGCATAGAAGAATCGGGGTATTGGCGACTCTATATTGCCTCTCAAAACAGACAGGACAATGTTTTATCTTTCATGTCCTCACGCCTCGCGTATATTACACGCAAAATGCACAAAATTGTCGAAAATTTAACTTTTGAGGATTTTTATACCAGTCTTTCGCCCCATTTCGCCGCCACAACCCACGCAAAAAAAATCCAAAAAAAACTTTTTTTTATTTGATTTATAGCTATGAACCGATAAACTCTTTAGGCAGTAGGTGGATGATTTAATCTTATAACGTATAGTATAACGATATTACACGTAACAAATAAGGTTAGGTTTTTAAGGAGATGCGTATGAGGCAAAATGGAGTTTTATTTGTTGTCGTGATATTGTTAACTATGACAGGCTTTATCCAGGCAGAACAGGACAAACTCGGTGTCGAAGTCGATGTCACTTGGGTCAGTAAGTATCTCTGGCACGGCTTCCCGGTTTTCGACGACCAGCCGGCTTTTCATCCCAGTATAAATCTCGACTTATATGGCACCGGCTTCAGTATCAAGGTATGGGGCGCTTTTGGAGACGCAAGCCGTGTAACAACGTACCAGGAATTTGACTACACTTTGGCTTACGATTGCCGTGCATTTGAGGACGCCGACTACGCAACCGACATTAGATTCAACTTCATCTTCTATGACTTTAAGGAGTGGGGTATCGATAAACATGAGGTCGGTGCAGGATTCACCTGGCCGAATATCTGTCCCACCGGAATCGTCCCGGGGTATTATTTCGGCTGCATGTGGCCAAGAACGCACTACGGAACAGGTGACAGTTACCTCCAAGGCGACGCTTCAGGATTCATCCATGTTTTCAGTCTTGCTTATGATTTGACGGTGCCGGGCTTTTTGCCTGACACTGACGAGCAGGTCCTCAATCTAACCACCGACCTAACGTACAACGATGGTTACGGTGCTCGTTATGGTGGTCCCACGGCGGACCATGATTGGTCACACACGACCTTCGGCATCGCCACGGACATCGCTGTTGGAGAGCTGACATTTACCCCCGCGGTCTACTACCAGGTCTCGATGGACAAGTCAGTCAATGATGAGGATGAGCTGGTTACTGGTTTAAGCCTGTCATATCGTTTTTAAAGTACTGTTTTTTGGAAAGTTAGAAAAGTTTTTTAAAGGAGATGAACATGAAGAAGGTAATTTTGTTAACTGCTGTAATTTTGTTGAGCGCAACGACTTTTGTTCAGGCACAGGATAGAGAGCTTAGTGGAACTCTCGATGTAACCCTTCTGAGCCAGTATATTTGGCGTGGTTTCGCATGGTTCGGTGAAGACGGCGCCATTCAGCCCAGTATCGACCTGGACCTTTATGGCACGGGGCTTGGCCTGAAGGTTCTCTGGTCAAAGGGCATGGGAGGCGGCAACGAACTTATGGAGAGACTGGATTTCACCTTATATTACGGCAACAGTCTCTATGAATACGAAACTTACGCCACTGACTACCAGATTGGCTGGATGTATTATAATTTCCCGGACGGGCCGATGCCGGGAACCTCCACGAGTATGGATGTGCAGGAATTCTCTGCAACTCTTTCCTGGCCTGAAATCTGCCCCGAGGGCGTCGTCCCAAGCTACACCGTTATTAAGATGTGGCCATCCGAAGAAAAATCTCCGTTAAGCGAGGTGAGTGGCTGGTTACACATCCTGGGAGTCGGATACGACCTGCCCGTAGAAGGGCTGCTCCCAGACATTCCGGAGCAAATCCTCCATCTCTCTGCAGCAATAGTTTACAACGATGACGTCATCACTGCGGAAAAGGACTGGTCACACGCTGTCTTTGGCGTCACTACAGATTTTGACCTCGGCAATGACTTAACTCTCCGCCCGGGAGTTTACTATCAATCATCCTGGGAAGATTCGGTCAATCCTTCAGATGAATTCTGGGCCAGCGTGGGTGTGTCGTATGCTTTCTAAAACGACTAAGTAATATCAGCAAAAAAGGCCGGTCTTAAAAAGCCGGCCTTTTTTTGTTAGCTCATGACTTCAATCCCGTTAGAAATTTCCCCACAGCCCCGTCTTGTGACGAGAGTCGCTGGGGCTTGCCCCTTTTCCACCCTATTGCTAACTGTAGAATTTCTAATACCAATTTCATTTATTGATTGCCGATTGCATGAGCTTGTCATTCCTGTGAAAGGGCCTGTTGCCAAAGTTCAAAAGGAACGTTTTGAGATTACCATGCGATTCTTCGAATCGCTCGCAATGACCTGAAAACGCATTTTGCGTCATTGCGAGGAACGTAATGACGAAGCAATCTCGACTTTTTCAACAGAACCGAAAGCAGGAATCCAGGCCTTTCCAGCCCGTATTTTACGCAATTGTATGGGCATTTTTAATTAGGATTGGTATAACAGGGTCAAAACCCTAAACGGAACGATACTAAACAACTCTGCTGGTTATAAACTTCGCTGTTTCAATCAATGCGTCTTTAGCATCGCTTTCTTTCAAACCACCCAACGCCCCGATCGCTCTGTCAACAAACTCCTGAGCCCGGCTGTGTGTATATTCCAAACTACCATAACGGCCTAACATCTCTGTCAGGGCATCCTTATCGTATTGTTTTCTCTCGAGATATGAGCTTATAACCGCGCCTTTTTCTCTCTCGCCAACTGCTCCTAACAAATGTATCACAGCCAAAGTCAGCTTATGTTTGTCAGCATCTCTGCCAAGTGTCTTGCCTGTTTTGCTTTCATCGCCGATTATATCGAGCAAATCATCGGTAATTTGAAACGCAATGCCGGCATTCATTCCAAATTCAGCCAATGACCTGGCCTGGGTTCCGGTCGCCTGCGCCGAAAGCGCGCCAAGATGACAGGCACTGCTAAAAAGAACCGCACTCTTTTCGGTGATCACGTCGATATATTCCGATTCGCTTAATTGCCAATTCTGCCTTTGAATTATCTGTCTCAGCTCACCTTCACAGACCCGGACCGCCACACCAGCAATTATCTTAGCTACCTGCGGTCCCAGCTCGGCGGACATCTCGAAAACTCGGCCTAATAAAAAATCGCCTAACAACACAGCCGCTTCGTTACCCCAAAGATTATTTATCGTGGGCAGTCCACGCCGTTTTTGCCCTTCGTCGATAACATCATCGTGCAGCAGCGTAGCATTGTGAATCATCTCAACAATCGCTGCAACACGGATGTGCTCGTCTGTGATTTTGCCACAGCAGCCTCCGGCAAGCAAAACCAGACCAGGGCGAATCATCTTGCCGCTGCGGCCACGAACATGTTTGAGCAATCGGTTAACATCACACACTTCAGCAGGAGAAGTCAGCTGCTCATTGATTAGACCTTTTACCCTGCTGAGCTGACTGTCAATAAGCCTGAAAGCAGGAATCCTTCTGTGTGGGACAGAAGCTGGTCTGTCGGTATGTGTCGGTAACTGCATAGCGTTGAGTCCAGCACCAATTATGCGTGAGCGTAGGTTCACGCATAATTGGTGCTGGACTACTTTCCCTTTCCGTGGGCATATTTGAAGAACTTTTGTCTCAGCAATTTTGTGATAGGCCCCGGCTTGCCGTCACCAATAACCCTGCCGTCAATCTCGACAATACCTATGACCTCGGCAGCCGTGCCCGTGAGGAAAAATTCGTCGCAAACATACAAATCAAATCTCGTTAGATTCTTCTCAACCACTTCAAGATTTTCTTCCTTGGCCAGCCTGATAACGACTCCACGGGTTATCCCTTCCAGCGAGCCTGCTTCAACCGGAGGCGTGTAAATCACACCATCCCTTACGATAAAAACATTATCACCCGTCGCTTCGGCGACATATCCTTCGTGGTTATACATAATCGCTTCCGGAACCTCATAGTCCAGCGCCTCAATCTTGGCTAAGATGTTATTCAGATAGTTCATGCTCTTGACCTGGGGCGGAATCGCCAAAGGATGATTACGAACCGTAGTCGCACTGATTACCTTCATGCCTTTTTCATAAAGCTCTTCCGGATAAAGCTGAATGTTATCAGCTATGATAATTAATCTGCTGTCCGTACAGACGAAGGGATTCAATCCCAAAGTTCCAACACCACGTGTAACAAGCAGTCGAATGTAACCGTCTATCACACCATTGGCTTCAACAGTCTTTTCAACTGCACTAATAAGCTTGCTTCGGCTCATCGGAACCTCAAGCCGAATTGCCTTGGCTGAGTCATAAAGCCGTCTGATGTGGGCCTCTAATTCAAATACCCTGCTATTATATACACGAATACCCTCAAAAACCCCATCGCCATAAAGCAGACCATGGTCAAAGACAGATATTTTCGCATCTTTTTCGCCAACAAGCTTGCCATCAAGCCAAATTTTCAGTGCCATAAAAAACCCTCATAAATCATATAAATCCGAAATCAGAATATCGAAATCCGAAACAATATCGAAATCTGTCCTGAGCAACGCCGAAGGATTTAAATTACCAAATAACCAAAACGTTTTGAATTTTGGATTTTTGTCATTTGAATTTGTTTCGTATTTCGAACTTCGTGCTTCGTGCTTTTAATAGTTTCGGATTTCAGATTTATCTTTAATCCTTCATCTTACCATCGACCAATGTTACTATCCGCCCGGCTCTTTGGGCGATCCTCTCATCGTGGGTTACCATCACAATCGTCTGGCCGAGACTGCTCAACTCTTCAAGGACGTCTAAAATACCATTTCCTGTCGCAGAGTCAAGATTTCCTGTCGGCTCATCAGCCAAAAGCAGCCTCGGCTCATTCATCAAGGCCCTGCCGATAGCTACCCTTTGTCTCTCTCCGCCGGATAACTGATAAGGCTTATGGCTGCTCCGTTCAGACAATCCAAGCTGCTCAAGCAGCTCTCTGGCACGCCTCTTCGCCCATCTACGGCATGCAAACCAGCCGATAACGCTCTTGCCTGCCATCACCGGCAAAAAAACATTCTCCAGCACACTTAATTCGTCCAATAAGTGATAAAACTGAAATACAAATCCCACCATTTTGTTGCGGAATCTGTTCAGCTCGCCGCTACTATGCCGGCTCAAATCCCGCCCTTCGAACTTGACAACGCCCTTATTCGGCTTATCCAACGCGCCCAATATATGCAGCAGCGTGCTTTTACCGCTGCCAGAGGCCCCCACTATGGCCACAAATTCGCCCTTCTTTATAGCCAAATTGACCCCTTTGAGCACTCTGACCTCGGTGGCACCCATTCGATAAGATTTATAAAGCCCTTCGGCCTTTAATATGAAATCGTCTTTACTCATATAATCTCTAATCAATAATGCCCTCTTTAAAAATCCTGCACATAATGACAGAGCAATCAACAATAGTCAATAATATTGTCATCCTCGCAAGCCGTTACCTGTGCCCGTGAAGCCTGTCCTCGACTCCGATCGGGGAGCGGGTAGCGGGGTCAAAAGTCAATTACAATTGGTTGACCTGCAGAATCTCTACCGGCTTTTGCTTCGCCGCCAGCCGGCTCGGAAGCAACGCACCGACCAAACAGGCAATAATCGCCGAAAGGACAATTACTCCCAAAACCTTTGGGCTCACCTGGTTGGGCACATCAGCTATCGCATAAATTGTCCTGTCCCACAATTGGAACTTAAAATGCTCAAAAAGCCAATCTTCTATCTGGTTTATTTTCAGCAAAAACAGCCAACCGCCAAATAAACCTATACAAGAACCTAAAAGACCCACTAAAAAAGCAAATCCGGAAAATAATTCAATAATATCTGCGTTCGAGGCACCTATGCTCTTCAATATCCCTATGTCTTTACTCTTATGGCTGATAATCATATAAAACACAACAAACACGATAAAAACGGTCGTAATCCCCACAAAAGCAAACATAACTGTCATCACCGTTTGTTCCTTCTCCATGGGGGCGATGGAAGAACGTCTGTTGTCCTTCCAGTTTTGTACAGTGACGGTATCCAATAAGTATGCCTGTCTTTCGTCGGCCTTTTCCTCTTTGAATTTTTGCCACAGCGAAGCGACCTTTTCACATCCGGTCTGCAGTTTGACATTCGGCTTAAACTTTATATGAATCGCACTGGCTCTCTTGACAGACCCGCCCATGCCGCAAAGTCGCTGGGCCCACTCGAACGGAAGATAGACTAATGAAGAGTCCACACGGGCCAAACCGCTGTGTGAATTATCACTGGAGTAGAAAGTTTTTGTTTCAATCAACCCAGCCCCGGCATTAGCTGGGGCACCTCTGGCCGTTAGAGGAACACAACTTACAGAAAGTGCCATTTCACCAAGACGGCTACTGTAGGAATATCCGCCCTCAGCATCACGCACCGGCGCCAAGATATTGCCCAACCTACTACTAACGTCAATTCCTAATACACAACCTGGGAGGTTTGGTTTAAAGCTCTGCTCGAATGCTTTCGACACATTGCCTTTACGGTAATGCAGCGTTTTTCCAAAGCCGGTGGTTTGACTATGCCTGACCGGCTCGATGCCCATAATCTCCAGGCCGAGACTCTGATCTGTCCAGCTCGGACTGACCAGCGCGTAGCCTTTTATCACAGGAGAAACGCCTCCGACAAAACCACTTTTCTCCAGTATATTTACAAAATCTTCATAATACGCAAAGCCAACTAATGATTCGGTCCCGACGACGCAATCTCCCACAAAGTTATGGCTCTTCTGCTTAAAATCGCTCACCAAGCCCGCCATTACCGTCATCACGACCACAACAATAAAAACGCAAAGTGCAACTGCAAGCACCGCAAAATATGTTATGCGCCGCTTTATCAAATACCTCATTGCAAGAATAATCT
Source organism: Phycisphaerae bacterium (assembly GCA_041862635.1). Classification (GTDB taxonomy): domain Bacteria; phylum Planctomycetota; class Phycisphaerae; order Sedimentisphaerales; family Anaerobacaceae; genus NIOZ-UU13. Next base: position 10,515 of record JBGVTO010000192.1, read on the forward strand.
TGTACATAACTCCATCACCGGAAATTTCGGATGACAAATTTAGAATTCAAAATGCCCAACTTGGAAGTTCGTCATTCGATATTCGACATTCCCTCACTCGTATCTTAGAATCTCAACCGGCTTCGTCCAGGCTGCGACAATGGCCGGTATTAACGTTCCAATAGCAGCAGCTATAATTGCTAACAATACAATAGGTAAAGCCGATGCCCAATCAACCTCATTTGGTATCTTACTAAACATATACACGCTGCTTTTCCACAGCTTCAATCCAAATATTATCCTTATCCAATCCTCAATCGTATTGATGTTTTTTGTAACAATGTACCCCAGAACAGCTCCAATGCCTGAGCCGACTATTCCAACGCAAACACCAAACCCGACAAAAATCCAGGCCACCGAGCTGCCTGCCGCTCCGCAACTTTTTAGTATCGCAATATCCTTCTGCTTCAGCCTGACTATCATATAGAATATGCAGAATACCAGCAGAATAACTCCAAAACTCACTACACCAAATATCAATAACAAAAGCCCCATTTGCTTTCGATACGCGGCAACATATCGTCTTTGCATCTGCTTAGCTGTTTCAATTCTCGTATATTGCATAAGGTACAGCTCCGCACCCAAATGTTCTCCAACGAAACTACGCCATACTCCACGAATTACCGCCAGTGCGGTATCCGTGTCAGCATTATCTGCCAGTTTTATTTGAACTTCGCTTACAACCGGTAAGGGCTCGTCGGGATATAAAGTTTTTTGCAGCTCTTCTAAGGGTAGATACACACAACCATTATCAAATTGATAGACTCCAGTTTCAACAACATCTGCAATGGTAAATTCCATCACTTTTCTTTTGAATTCTACTCGCCTGCCTTCCTTATCTGCTTGTGATATAGTCCCGGTTGTAAGAACAACCTGCTGACCAAACATCTTTTCAACTGCGTCAAAATCATATTTATCTGTCTTTTCGTCAGGCTCTGCCACCACCCCTATTCCCACAAAACCTCCAACTCTTCCTTCAAAGCTGTTTGTCTTGAAAGATAGCTCACCGCCCGAGTCTTTTTGTCTGAGCAAAAAACGGTCAAAATCCATCACTTTTGTTCGTCGCACAGGCTCAATCCCCAAAACATCCACCGCACGCACGTTGCCTATGCCCAAATGTAAAAGACCATGAGCCGATAGTATTGCTGTTGCCGCCTCCACCACCTCAGTTTGCTCTAAACGCTCGATAAACAAATCGTATTTTGCAAACTTAGTCGGCGGGGCAAGAACAACGTCACCTATTGCTTCAACTGCCGCTCGCTGGAACGCATTGATAAAACCGGTGAACAAGCTGGCAACGACTATCAACAAAGACACAGATAGGGCAACCGCAGCAATACTCAAGAATACTATCTTTTTCTTACGCAGATACCGCAGCCATAAAAATAATTTTAACATCCCACACCCACCAAACTCACAATCTACGACCAGGACACAAAGTGCCACGCATTGGTTGCGTGTTTCGTTCAACGGTTGCGCTACTCGTTTCGTGTACCGTCTTTCGGTTGCGCCCTGGATTTGCGTTCACTAAACTTATCCCAGGCAAGTGCCAAATTATAACACTGCCTGCTAATCTTGTCGTATATATCTATTACTCTTTCACACATTTTTACGTCGACCAGAGAATAATATATATCCTTGGCTTGGGTTAAAGATACTATTGTTTCATTAGGCTCTGCCATTGCATCATCCAGGTATTTCTGAAATCCTTTTTTCTGATGCTTTTTAGAGTGACCCTCTGCTATCAAACGAGGAACGGCTTTGATTGAACGTCTAAGCTGGTCAACCAAATCGTATTTCTCTTCCGCAGGCAGTTTTGGCAGAACATCTAAACACCTCAAGCATTGCTTGATAAGCAGTTTGATAAACCTCCAAATCTTGAAAACTTCTAATAGGTTTTTTGTTTTCCATAACGTTTTACGATAAACGCAACCGATACGAGCCTCGCAACCGCAACCGTCAAACGCAACCTTTGATTGATTATCTGTTGCGTTAATTTCTCCCTCGTGTCTTGGTGTCTTTATAGTTATTTCCCAAGGGGCCTTAGAAGTGGAAACAGCACCACATCACGAATACTCACAGCACCGGTCAGCACCATTACCAATCTGTCGATTCCAATACCCAGCCCACCGGCCGGAGGCATACCGTATTTCAACGCCGTTATATAATCTTGGTCCATCTTCGTTAAGGATTCTTCCTGCCCGCGAAGCTGAGTAAGGAAATTCTTATATTGCTCGGCAGGGTCATTCAGCTCCGTATAAGCATTAGCCAATTCCATCCGCGCGATAAACAATTCAAACCGCTCGGCAAATCTGGGATTGTCTTTTCTACGTCTGGCTAACGGACACAACGCAGCCGGATAATCTATCACAAACGTCGGGTCAATGAGGTTATTCTCAACAGTGGCTTCAAAAACCTCATTGACAACTACCGCATCGTCCACATCCGCTTCATCCAGTTCGAGCTGTCTTGCTTTTACTCTGACAGCCTCTATATCATCAATATCGCAGCCGCTGTATTCTTTCAGCAGCTCTGAGTATTTGGTCCGACGCCAGGGCCGGGTAAAATCTATCGTTAAATCACCGAACTGAACACGCTCATTTTCGCAGTATTTCTCCACGCAAAGGCCAATAATCTCCTCTGTCAAATCCATCATCACATTGTAATCGCCGAAGGCCTGGTACACTTCGAGCATCGTAAATTCCGGGTTATGCTGTCTGCTCAACCCTTCGTTGCGGAAATTTCGATTTATCTCGAAGACCTTTTCCATTCCACCTACGAGCAGTCTTTTTAGAAACAGCTCCGGCGAAATCCGCAAAAACAAATCCATGTCCAGACTGTTATGATGTGTTATGAAAGGCTTCGCCGCGGCTCCGCCGACTATAGTCTGCATCATCGGTGTCTCAACTTCCAAAAAACCTTCGGATTTAAGAAATTCGCGAATCGTCGAGACAATGGCACTGCGATTCTTAAACCGCTCCATTACCTCAGGATTGGCCCACAAATCCACATATCTTTGTCTGTAACGCTGGTCAACATCTGACAGGCCGTGAAATTTCTCAGGCGGCTGAAGAAGACACTTACTTAGAAGCACAACATTATCAGCCCATATCGTAATTTCACCGGTCTTGGTTTTGCCTAACTGACCGGAGGCACCGATTATATCACCAAGCTCCAGTAATTTCACAAGCCCCCACTGCTCATCCAGAAGCTTTTTGCTCAAGCCGACCTGGACAGTACCGCTGCGGTCACGCAAAGTTATAAAAATCAGCTTCCCAATGTCCCTCAACAGCACAATTCTGCCGGCACATTTGGCCTGCTGGCTCTCGTCGCCATCTTTAAATCGGCCCTTGATACTTTCAGCCTGCTCAGCACCCTCATATCTGCCGCCATAAGGCTCAATGCCAAATTCTTTAATCCTCGACAGCTTCTCCTGCCTTTGACTCTCGAATCTGTTTACCTCGTTAGAAACTTCTTCTTGTACCATATTCTTATAAGTCCTTTTACACGCCTCCTTGAGTATATGAGTCAATGCGTTTATGCGTAGATGAGTTGATGCTGTCACTCATCCACTAATTCACTCATCCACTCATCCACTCAATCACGCTGGGCCAACGCTGGAGCCTCAGCTTGAATCAATTTGCTCCTGACAATCAAAAGACCAACCTCCAATTGTGGGTCGGCCGCGAGAGTTTCTTCGACCGTATGTTTTCTCGGCTTATCGTTGACGTATTCGTGGTCGGCTTGAACCAGCACGTCATTGTCCTTCTGTACCTCAATCATCTTTTTAAGCTCATCGCTTCTCAATTTAACCTCAACATCCGGCCCAACACCCCAATCCTCTCTGCCTAATTTCTTCATTGCTTCCCGGCTTTCAACTCGCTGGTCAGAAGGCAGATGATAATGCGCCATCGTATATTTCAACTGTGCACCTCCGCTGGGATAGTTCGTAATCCCCTGCACACTGCCTTTGCCGTGTGTCCTGGTCCCAACCAAAATCGCACGCTCATATTTTTCATCTGCCAAGGCACCCGCCACAATCTCCGAAGCACTGGCCGAGCCCGAATTTACCAGTATAACAAGCGGATAATTCGGGTGCGTGTTCTTCTTATGTGCCATCTCGGGTATCGCCCTCCTGCCAAAACCCTGCTGTCTTTTGACTATCAATCCTTCTTCGATAAATTTATCGACCACCGCAACCGCACTGTCTAAAAGACCGCCGCTATTTGACCGCAAATCCAGAACCAATCCCCGCAATCCCTCTGACTCAAGCTCAACCAATACCTCCTCCAAACTCGAAGCGGTTCCTGCCGAAAAGCTCATAAGGCGGACATAACCTATTCTTTCCTCCTCATCAATTATATACAGCCATTTACCCTCATCGGTCCTCTGCCAGCCCCGAATTGTTGGAACAATTATTCTGTCCCGGGTTATCGTAATTTCTTTGGTTTTCTCCTCGCCGGGCCGTCTTATTGTCAACGTAACTTTTGTACCTTTCGGCCCGGTTATCTTGCGAACCGCGCAGCCAAGAGACATATCCTTGGTTTGAACCCCGTCCACCGCTTCTATCACGTCTTCCGCATCAAGACCGGACTTGTATGCCGGAGTATCAGGCAGCAGGCTCGCTACTGTCAATAGCCCTTTTTGTCTCGAGATCTCTATGCCGATACCCGTAAACTCATTGGTCATCATCTTTTCAAAATCCTGCACCTGCCTGGGCCAGACTATCACCGTATAAGGATCAAGCGTGGACAATGCTGCCTCTACAAACTGTGCAATCACTACCTCCTGCGGTAAATCCACAGTCGCATTATTAAGACTCAGAACCTTTTCAAAAACCTCCAAAAACTTACGCTTATCAAGCCCTGTAGGGCCGCCCGAGGTGGAATTAACCTCATCTAACAGCGCGCCTAAAGACACCGACCAGGCCGCAAGCTTCGTACTATCAGGCAGGAAAAAGGAACCCTGCCCGGAAAGAAACTCTGACAGCTCCAAAGTTTTTTCGTCGAGCACTTCGAGCTCAGTCTTTTTGGAGGCGGTATCTTCGCTTCGGGAAACCGGACTAAATCGGGATGATGTCCCCACCACTTCCCCTAACAGCTTGCACCGCTCGATAGCTTTCCTCGCCATTAACGTGTAATCAATAACGCTGACGTAATGCAGGTCTAAGTAAATAATAGTCCGGATAAACATCTCTTTCTCCACTCCCTGGAAACGCTCCTCGCGGGTTTCACAGGGATTGTCCTCAAAAGACGCCGCTATAGCGGCCTTATCCACAATCTGCTCGGCATAATCTGAATAGCCCTCATTCTTTGGGTCTATCGCCATCAGCCAATAGTAGCAATTTGTATATGCCTCGAGCCATTTGCCCGCCACCTCGAACTCAGCAGCCTTATCTATCGCTCTTTGTATAACCTCTTGCACGAACGAATCAGACAGAAGCTGCTCTTTCTGTGCCTCGTCTGCAAACTCACGCGCCTTGAAAATAACTAAAAGCGCATCAACAATATCGTTTACATCGTTTACGTCATCGACATCTGTTTCAGCCTGTTCATCCCGTCCCGTCTTCGACGGGCGGGATTCAGCGCCAAAACGCCGTGAGCCAAAGCTCTCTTGTAGTTGGGCTAATTCGGATAACTGTTCTTCGTAAGCAGCCTTTTGCGCTGCCCGGCGTTTTTCCTCTGTCGCTTCATACTCGGAAATAATATCTGCAAGCCGGGTAATTGCTGCACTTTCAGGTTTATCGCTTCGTCCAACAAGCTCTCGTGCACCGGCAAAATCACCTTCGTAAATCTCCGAACAAATCTGTTCAATCAGTACAGCAGACTCGCCCTCGAAGGTTACCGGCGCAGACTGTGACGCCGCCGCACTGTTAGATTGGGCCGTAAAGCCATAACAGGCAAACAACAAAAACGCTGCAAAGCAGCTTAAACAAATTGAATACGTTCTTTTCATCCTACCACTCCTATTTCTTGAATTTCTTGAAAATAAATAGCTCATTTTCGATTTCCAATTTACTGTTTCCGATTTTAAAATCCAATAGTACCTCGCTGTTTTGATTCTACTTTGCAAAACAGCGGGGTAAAATTGACAAACTACAATTTATACACATTCCGCCGCTTTTCCGGCGCAACCCAAAACGTGCAGCTTATGTTTGACCATCTCTGTAATAGCTTCTCTGCCAGGTCCAAGATACTTACGCGGGTCAAATTCACCCGGCTGTTCCGCATAAACCTGCCTGATTTTAGCCGTCAGTGCCAGTCGCAAATCAGTATCGATATTGACCTTGCAGACCGCCATCTTTGCCGCCTTGCTCACAGCTTCTTCAGGCACACCCATCGCATTGGGCATATTGCCGCCGTATTTGTTGATAAGGTCGACAAACTCCTTCAGCACACTGCTCGAACCGTGCATAACCAGAGGAAATCCGGGCAGCTTGTCAGCTATCTTTTGTATTACGTCGAAAGCCAGCTTTGGTTCCTTCTTAAACTTGTAGGCACCGTGGCTGGTACCTATAGCCGCTGCCAGGGAATCAACACCTGTTTTCTCGACAAATTCTTCAACCTGATTCGGGTCGGCTAGGTGTTTGCTGATGTCATCCTCATCCACACCAACAACATCCTCCTCGATACCACCCAGCTGCCCTAATTCGGCTTCGACCACTACATCCCTTGCGTGTGCATATTCGACCACCTTTTTGGTTACCGCGATATTCTCCTCAAACGGCTTATGGGAAGCATCTATCATCACCGATGTAAAACCATCATCGACAAATTGCTTGCACGTCTGGAAATTATCTCCGTGGTCAAGGTTTATCGCGATGGGAATGTCCGGATTTTCCTCGACTACCACATTGATAATCGCCTTTAGATAGCTTATCTTTGCGTATTGGCGCGCACCTCGGGAAACCTGCAGGATAAGCGGGGCCTTCTCTTCGGCCACCGCATTTATAATCCCCTGAGTGATTTCCATATTATTCACATTGAACGCACCAATTGCATAGCCGTTCTTATAAGCCATCTCGAACATCTTTCTCGTATTAACCAACGCCATATCTTTCTCCTTAAATCTTTCAAAATTATCTTAAGCCAAAAATTGTTTGGCCAAACGTTTTATACATTCACCAATAATAAATATCGGACATTCATTTGGGGCGAATCAATAATAATTAGTACTCTGACGAATCGCCCAATCCCATATATCTTCTCGGCCCTATCGCTATTTCCGGCACGCCCTGAAGCCATACGCTAAATACAATAGCTTGTCTGTCTAACGACGAATCCGAACTGTACGTAAAACCACAGTACATCCTGTGATAACGCCTTATAAGCGATATGTCACTTCGCAATGCCGCACCGTAGTCAAAATCATACTGTGCAGAATATATCGCCGTATATCGCGGGTCAAGGACGTATGTGGCCGCAAATGTAAACACATTCGAGCCTTTTTTGCCATAGCCATTATCAATCCGTCTTAAATATCTGCTCCCTATATAATAACTCAAATCAGGCCAGCGCAGGTGCGAAAAACCAACATTTAATTGCTGAACCACACCGCTTTGCATATCAAAATTCAAATCAGACAACACCGCAGTAGTATCGCTCAGACGCCAGATATAGTCGGCGCCGATATAATTACGTCTCGGCCCAAATATGTCGCCGCTGCGCCTGTCATATCTGTCTTGCGGATTCAATAACGGGCTGAATCTGTTCACCAGCGGAATAAACGGCCTGTTCCAGATGAACCGGTCCGGTCCAGCAGAGCTGTCTCCCGAATCACTCACCCATGTAACGTCCATATCCAGCCGCATCCAGTCAACAGTTCGCTGCTTATCACCAATGCCTCTCTTGGTTTGCAGCCGCTGTGAAATACCTACGCTCAATGTATCACGTTGTTCGATAACTGAGTCGCTTTCAGTGTAAGCCACAGCCGTTAAATACGGCCTTATAATATGCCGCAGCTGGTTCAAATCCCAGAGTTGCGATTTGACATCAGGAAAAACCTTCCAGTATGGTTGCGACGATACACGAACACCGCTTTCACCAAACCAAACACCATCTTCCCTTTCCGCCGTTCCACCGTCAAGCTCACTATAGAAACCCAGTCCATCTTCATACGCCACCGTCCCCGCCAAAAAAGGTACAACCTTCGCCTTGCCAATCATCATCGGCATATCAAGCTCGTTTCTCGTTGACATAAACGTAAAGAACTGCTCTGGGCCCGCCGGTATACTCTCCGCAGCGTAAAGCTGACGGAATCGGCTGACCTGACTGTCACTGTAGAATGTCAGCTTATCGTCGAGAAACGACTGGCCGGTCCAATGGAATTCAGCACTGGGCAGCTCTTCCAGCTCATCGACAAAATCGTTTATTCGCACCTTGCCCAATAAGGAAAGACCCCAGTTATCCTCAATGCGCTTCATGTGAACGAGAGTCTCCTGCTGCTTACCCACATAAAACTCGTTGCGATAAAAACTCTCAAGAAAATGCTCGTCAGATATATAACTGACCTCAGCGGTAAGCTGCCAGTTGTAAGGAAGAAATTGCCTGTGCCGCCAGCTAAATCGACCGCGAAGCTCACGTTCCGGCTCAAGATTTCTGCGACTGCTGTGCCTGCCCAGACGGTCCTCACCCTCATCGTTAATTACATAGCCCAAAATCTTGCCGAAGTAGTTCTCTTTTGCATAATCGAACTCTATCCCGCTGCCGAAGCCGCGCTCGCTGTAATAGTCCAGCGCAAGAGTGCTTTGGGTCCCTTCCGGCTCTTCCAATCCCAGTAACCGGGACAGAAACCATCGCGTCTCAACCAGCGTCCCCCACCTGCTGTCATGCCCGACGTGTACACTTTTGAGCGGAACATCAGACCTTTGCAGATTGCTACGCAAAAAAGGCCAATAGAAAATCGTCTTATCGTACATCTTCAAACGAACATCACGCATCTGGGCATCGTAACTGCTCTTGGAGAGCCTGCCCTGCTGTTCGTCAAGAGTCGTCGTATCGGTGATTATCACACTCGAAGCACTAAGCGAAATCTGAGGCAGGTAAAATTCACTCGTTGTCAATGTGATATCATCAGCCGCAAAAATATTTTCCGCCACCTGTTTTAACTTCGCCGCCCTGACATAAACCGGAACCCCTCCGGAAACATCGAAAGTCCTCATCACCGCACTGACAGCAAGCGCCTTTTTAGCCTCGAAGTTATAATATATCTCATCGGCCCGAATCGTTCGCCGACCTTCGGTCATCAAAACATCGCCGGACAAATAAATTGCCCCTATAGCACCGCTAGCCAAAACACCTCCTGCACCGGCCTCCTTCTCACCGGTATCAAGCTCCTGACCCGAATAGAATATAACCGCGTTATCAGCCCGCAGCTCCAGCAGTCCACCTTCTTCATCCTGTTTTTGCCACAGATAGAGCCTGCCTATCACCGTCCCAATCTTTGCCTTATCGTCCCACTCTATCTTCGGAGGAGTCTCACCGGCGCCCGACAGGTTAATCGGATACCTGAAACGCGGCTCTTCCGCTCCCGGCTCAGCGACAACTCCAGCCGGTTCTTCCCGCCCAACTCTCTCAGCCGCCGGCTTAGGCTCGGCCTCAGCGCTCATCGGCAAAATCTCAGCCTTCCGCAGACCCGCAAAGGCATTTGCGTAAAGCTCTAATCCTCGGGGGTCGGCGGTTTCCCGCTTGTCCGCCGTCACAAAAACTTCGCCGCTGACACCGAACTGAATCACCATAATCCGGCCTTGCTCAATCACCGTCTCACTAAGGTCCGTCATCCTGGCGCCTTTGGTTTTTTTTACCGATACATTACCTTCCAGATATACCTTTGCTTCATATCCGATGCGAGCCCCACCGCTGACTTTCTGTCCTTGGCGGACCGCACTTTCCGTCATTTCCCCAGAGCCGGGCACCAGCCAAACTACGGCACTATCGCTGGAAAACTGATTAGCCCCAATCGACATCGAAAATCTTTCACGGAAAACCAGAATATGCTCGGCCGTGCTCAATTGATGGCTTATTACCGCCCGCCCTGCCATGTGTAAATCCTGGCCCACAAAGGCGCCAGCCCTGGGAATCGGCTGGTCCCCACCGTCTATAGCCGACCTGACCATCCCAGACAGCAAAACTAACAAAACTAAAATAAACAGCGTTCTATATCGTATAAAAACTCTCATAGCCGCCTTATACTTCGCTCGACTGTTTACCTAAAGGCACACCCACTTCTGCTCGAAATTCAGCCCGCCACCGGAATTTATCGCAGATTATAGCGGTCTCGAGCGCCAAAGCCAGCAAAAAAGCTCTCATAATAACGATAACTTGATTTATCGCAAACTTTCCTGTAAAAAGGCACCCGGATATTACCCAGACCCAAAGAAAGGCTAATATGGCTAAAAATGATTATTCACAATACCAAAAGGCCGTCATATCAGGCTACTACAACAATCTTGATACGATAATGCTCGGCAAAATCGGCGAGCTGGTTACCGAACTCTACTTGGCCGATACTCAGGCCAAGCAAAATCGGCTCTGGCAAAGGGCCCACAAGGCAATGATAAAGCTCAAAGTCCCCCCGGCCATCATTGACCACATTATGGAGAAAAAAGATGTGGAAGTTTTAGCCAAAAACCTCCAGGATTGGCTGGCCAAAAAGAAAAAATAAAAAAACAATTGGCACTTCAAGTCATTTTGGCCGACTAAGTGCAACCCTCAAGCCTGTTTGGAGGTATTCAAAAGTAACCCCATTTTTCACAATAACTCCTTTTATTTTACAAAATTTTACAAACATCGGTAGCAGCATATAGAAATTTGGCCTTTGCTTTGGGACAGTTGTCGTGATATACTATACTTGGCCCAAAAAGGCCGATAAACTGGCAATTTGCGTTCTCACAACACTAACCTGCTCCAGTGGAGGCAAATATGGCCGAAGAACATTCTGCTTCAGCAAAAGTCTATCAGACCACAGAGCTTGGCAAGCTAAGCATCCTTGACATGTTAAACTATTTTGAAAAGCGTGGTGCAATGCGGGTCTCGGATTTGCATATTAAGGTCGATGCCCCGCCTGCATATCGCATCGACGGCGACCTGGTCAAACTTAAAGGCCCAAATGTAACCCGACAGATAGCAAAACAGCTCCTCTATCCTCTTCTAAGCAATGAAAAACTGCGCAAGTTCCGGGAACGGCACAGCGTCGATTGCTCTTACCGACTCGGCTCTTTACAATTTCGAATCAACATCTTCAGGGAAAACGACGGCATAGCCGGAGCAATCCGGGCCTTATCGCTGGATATACCGAAAGTTGAGGACATCGGCTTTCCGAACGACGTCTGGAAAGACATCATCAATCGCAGGCACGGCCTGGTCCTCATGACCGGCATCACAGGCGCCGGAAAATCCACAACAATCGCCTCACTAATCCACCGAATCAGCGAAAAAAGTGCCTGCCGAATTATGACCGTCGAGGACCCCATCGAATACATCTTCCCACAGAAATACTCCATCATCTCCCAGCGTGAGCTCGGAAGGGACGTCGAATCCTTCATCCAGGGCTTGAAAGAAATGCTGCGCCAGGACCCCGACATAATATTCGTCGGCGAAATGCGCGACGCCGAGACAATATCTATGACACTTATGGCTGCCGAGACGGGCCACCTCGTCTTCTCCACACTGCACACAAGAGATGCCACCGGCACGATAACTCGGATACTGGACTACTTCCCGTCCGGCAGACAGTCCGAGGTCCGCAATCAAATGTCTCTGGGACTGGCTTATATCATAAGCCAGAAGCTCATACCCAAAAAAGACGGCTCCGGCAGAATTGTAGCAATGGAAATACTTAATAATAACTACGCCTGTGCCAACCTCATACGAACCGGCAAAGTAGAGCAAATTTATTCGCAACTGCAAACAAAGTCTCGAAACAGGCCTGACGAAAAAATGCTGACGTTGGAAAAGCATCTGTCTATGCTCGTAAAACAGGACAAGATTGACCTGCTGGAAGCTAAAAAATGGGCCAATGACCTCAAGTGCTTCACTGACTGTATGCAGCGCGACTAAATCCGTGGATGGGAGGATGAGTGGATGCGCGGATGAGTTAGCGTATCAATACACATAAACTCATATACTCATTAACGCATTTACTCATTAACGCAATACGATATACGCAATACACAATACGATATTATGACAATCCAGTTCTTTTGCCCCAATTGCAATGAGATAATCGGATTTCCCGATAAGCACGCTGGAAAGCGCGCACGATGCACAACCTGCGGCCAGTTTTTCATAATCCCTTCCGAAAACTACAAAAAACCAAAAAAAGTCGAACTACCCAAAGAAAAAGGTGAGCCGCTCCCCGGCTTTTACCACGCTGTCTTCGTTGACAATTGGAAACTGTTTTTCGACTCCGAAAACGCAACCTCGCTGGTCTTTGTAATTGCAGTGGTATGCTTCAAATTCTTCACAGCCGGTTCGCCCTGTTGTGCTTTCGTAACACATTATGTTGTCTGGGGCTGGCTACTCGGATTTTACCTCAACATTATTTACGAGACGGCTTTTGAGATAGACAAGCTGCCCGAAATTTACCTCGGAACGAGCATTACATTTTTATGGTACATCATCAAGCCGTTTTTTCTCTTCTCCCTTACTATGGCCGTCGTCCAGCTCCCCTGCATCATCATGTTCATAATGCTTAAAGAACAGGGCCTGTCGTCAGAGGATATCCTCGAGTCCGAATTTGGCTTGCTGCATGTTCTTTTCATCCTTGGCCTGTTCTTATTTCCAATAGCAATATTAACTACAGCCGTCGGCAAAGATTTTACGATGTTCAGGCCCGATTACCTGCTTCGTCCTGTATTCAAAGCCTTTGTACCTTATCTTATAACGGTGCTTTTACTCATCGCCGCCGCCCTTCTCGAAACCCGGACTACCCAATTCACCCATGCCGACTTGCTAACAACCGCAGGCCATCTCGCGATGAATCTGGCCGTCCAGCTCATCGCCATAATTGCAATGCGCTCAATCGGCCTATTCTACCGACACTATAACTGCCATCTCTCCTGGTAAAGCCCGCAGCAATCTCAAAAATAATTAGCTCCCAGTTTTATACGGGGGATTTCTTTTCGTTTAGCCGTCACCGGCAAGCTTGTCCTGCTTGTCCGTCGTAGCTTCAGCGAAGACGGAAGCGCAGCCGAAGGGGCGGCGTACATGCAATACGCGATACGCAGTTATCGGTAAATCGCAGATCCACCCCCTTTGAACCGGGTCAATTAAGAAAGGGGCCTATACCAAATTTATTGGTATAAGCCCCTGATTGACGCGAAGTCTTTGGGTATCAAATCTTGACTGAGGCTATGGCCATAGTTCCTCTTCAAGCCACGAATCCATCAAGATGGCACGGTCCTCGGCGTCAACCACTCCATCGGCGTTCAGGTCGGTACGCAGAGGGTTGAAGATTGATACATCAAATTCCAGGTCGTCAGTAAGAAGGAAAGCGTCTATCTTAGAGCCATCTTCCCTGTAGGTGATTTCCACAGTATAGTTCCCGGCTTCCATCGTGAAGAGCACTGTTTTGTCGGCGTCGTCCATGCTCCGGACAGGAGTCCACATCCAGCTACTGCTATTCACCACGCCCCATCTTACCCAGCCGGTGTCGTTACTCCTGTTGGTCGTAGCCCCCTGAATTCGGAGCCAAAAGGAATCATCCTTGCCATCGGGGCAGAGCGTCCGACCAAGGAGCTTGTAAACACCACCCGAGACATAGATATCATAAGTGGCGGCTTGGTCTTCGTTGGGACCGCCGCTGCTGCCGGGCCGACACTCCATATACTGTCCGCCGGAGGCTTCAGGGTCGTCCCACAACATCATAGGCTCGCCTATCGTATCGGCTGACTCTACTTCACGAAAAACTTCCACAACATCTTCAGGCCGCACCGATTTACTGCCCATCTCGCTTTCCAATATTGCAAGGTCTAACTCGTCAACAACACAGTCGTCATTGAGATCGCACTTGGGCTGTCCAATTTCAAGCCTGCATCTGGGTATATACACTCGGATATCATCAAGGTACAAAGTGCCGGTACCTCCGGTCTGAGGATTATCCTTGTCGCCCACACCGATGCACATTTTCTTGATAGCGGCCGGATTTAGTCCCGCATCGCTTAACTCACTCAGTAAAATGTTCCACTCCTGCCAGCCGTCTAATTGAACAGCGGCCGGGTCTTCGTGAGTGAAGACCTTTTCTGCACCTGTGCTGTCTCCAATCAAAATGTACAATGGCTCATCTGAGTTACCCGGGTCGCCTTCGAACCATAAGGTTAACGATTTAAGATTATTCACCGTCCAGTCTTGTGGCGTCTCCCACTCACGCCGGACCTCTGATATTCCCGCTACGATGTTGTTGTACATAAACGGTGCTGACTTCCCGCCGCCATGAACGACAGTAGACTCAAGAGACCAGCCTGTAAAATAGCCCATTGTTGAGCCGTTTGTTGAAGGATTGTCTAATCCATCTAACCACGTATAATATACAAGGTTGCTGCCCTCTTCCCCTTCCACAATGTCGTTGTAGGACTCGAAGTCATCCACGATAACAAAGTTAGCAACGGTAAAGCCCCAGACATCGCCTCTCCACGGACCACCGGGCTGGGCATCATTGACCTCGTCGATACGCCAGTAGTAAGTCTCGCCCCATTCAAGAGGTTCGGGAAACGTATAGCTGCCAACAGCCTGCCGGCCTTTATAAATGTCTGTGCTGGTTACCTCAGCTGACATTACCTCGGAAGGGCTTGTGCCAACGTACAGCTCATGCTGGGCCCCGTAAATCCCACTTCTCCACGTCAAAGTTGGGTTGTCCGGCACTTCTATAGCCCTATCACGAGGGTAGGGAAGCGTAGCATATAACTCTAACGGTATCAGCTCCCTTATCTCGGCTTGCGTCAGAGTATGGTTGTAAATTCGGATATCGTCAATAGAGCCTATGAAACTGCCCCCGACGGGTCCAACTCCCTGGCCAATCCGTATTATATGTCCATCCGCATCGTCGCCGGAGTCGAAATCACCCCTGGTGGCCATCAGCTCTGCATCCACATAGAAATTCCATAAGTCATAGGAATCTTTATAGTCATGCTCTTGTGAAAATACTACATGATGCCAATCGCCGTCCCTTATGAAGGTCGGACTCGTCAGAGCGCCAATCCCGTACTGGTACATATCCCATTGACCCGCAGAATTTATACCGAATACTCTGTCTTGCGGTGAGTGTACCGTAGGATCCAGCTTACCGAAAGCACTCATAGCAAAAACTCCGGTCGCCGATGATTTGAGCCACAGGGCTATCGTAACATCCGAACCGCCGATTTCAATCCCCTTCGGACCGGCAACATCTATGTAGCCGGTACCGTCCAGCTCAACACAGCCGCCGAGTTTTCCCTCTGCCCATATTACACCTTCTTCAGTTAAGGTGCCATTATGCCCATTACCTGTGACATCCTGAGCAGCTGTTCCGGAGCCCTCATCAAAGGGCAGGTGCGCTACCAGGGCCGCTGAGGCATTGCCCGCTATGTTCAGCACCAAAACAAAAGAAACTAAATAAATCAATTTTCTACACATAATAATCCTCCTTCACCCCGTCCCGTCTTAGACGGGTGGGATTCAAAAAAGTTATAAAACCGGCAATGTTTTAGCTACACACCAAAACGCTTGTTGTCTTCAACAAACAACTTGAAATGAAAACGACCGATAATAATTTTCATACTCATTACATTTTACCTATATCTATCCAGGACGATTTTACGACTTGACACTACC
This sequence comes from Phycisphaerae bacterium, assembly GCA_041862635.1. GTDB lineage: Bacteria > Planctomycetota > Phycisphaerae > Sedimentisphaerales > Anaerobacaceae > NIOZ-UU13. The sequence goes on from JBGVTO010000192.1 coordinate 26,360, forward strand.
TCCTTCTTTCAAACACCTAAAACTACACGCATTTCTCATCTCGAAGGACCAAAATCCACAGATACTCGATTATACGAGTACCAACGCCGCTAATCACATTTGTACCAAATTACCCGCTTTACTGTCAAGAATTTTATGCCTCTCGTACAAAAATTGTGCAAAGACGTGGAACTCGTTAAATGGAGTCTATCCGGCTTCAGACGGACCACAGAGTTTGTCCGGCGTCAGACGGACTCACTAATTAGTATCTGTTGCGGAAAGCAAAAACCAACAATGTCACCTCTGCGAAACCTGTCCTGAGCGAAGCCTGCACTGAGCACAGTCGAATGGGCCCAGGACAAATTTACCTTCTGTTTCTCTCCATTCATCCCTTGTCACTCAAACACTATATCTCGTCGGTTGCACTCCTTGTCTTCCTGATATTCTGATACCCCGATATCCTGATATCCTGTTCCCCTAATACACTGCTGTCCTGATAACCTGCACCCTGATTTCCTGATAACCTGATAACCGTTTACCATCTTACAAGCACACAGCGTCAAGCATCCAACTTTAGCTCACTTTAGGCACTTTAATTTACTTTAGCTCACTCCTGACCCTACTCAATACCCAGGACATCAGCCATTGAATATAAAGCTGGTTCTTTTCCAACGAGCCATTTCGCCGCCCTCAGTGCACCCCTTACAAAAGTATCTCTGCTGTTGGCGGTATGATTAAGGGTAACGGTCTCGCCGAGCGTCCCGAATATTACCGAATGAACGCCGACAATATCACCGGCTCGTACCGCGTGCATCCCGATAGCCCCTTTTTGCCGCAGTGCTTCTTTGCCGCTCCTGCCGTGAGTCAGAGATTTGCTGAAATCCCGGCCGGTCGCACCGCAGATATTCTCGGCTAACGTAAGGGCACTACCGCTCGGAGCATCTTTTTTGAAGCGATGGTGCTGCTCGATTATCTCTATATCATATTCGTCGCCGAGCATTGTTGCGACCTTGCCAACGAGGTTGAACAGAACGTTCATACCGACACTCATATTAGTGCCGTATATAACGGGAATTTTCTCAGCAGCCGCTTTGAACTTTTCACGCTGCTGATTGCTCAAGCCTGTAGTCCCCGAAACCAGAGCAACCTTATTATCAATACAGTAATCAACGGTTTTATCGGCCGCTTCGGGCTGTGAAAAATCAACTGCCACATCGCCGTCCTTCGGAAACTCATCGGTCAGCTTAACATTGATTGGCCCTGCTGCCGCCACAAGGCCGGCGTCTTTGCCGATATCTGGATGGTCTTTTCTTTCGACCGCTGCAATAATATCGAACTCGGCGGACTCGGCAGCTAACGAAACGACGCGCTTGCCCATTCGACCCGCGGCACCAACAACCACAAGTTTAGGTTTCATCTTCAACTCCTTTAATGGCCCACCACAAATAAGCTATCAAAATATAACCACCGCACCGTTCAATTACAAGCCAAAAGGATTATTCGCTTGATTATCCTTGCCAACCGGTAGTTAATCCCGTTAGAAAACTCCGGTGTCGTTGCCGGATTCGCCTTAGGCGAATTTCCCCATGTTTTTCGGGAAATCTCCCTTTTTCGAACCGTGTTATTTCTTGTTATAAAGTTTCTAATGGGATAGAATATCGCAGATTTATATGTTTCGCAAAAAGGTCAATTTATGCCTTCGGTAATGGAATATTGCATATAAGGAGGAATCACAATGCAAACCAACAAAACCTGTACTAAATCCGGCTGCCCCTTCACAATGAATCGTCGTAGCTTCCTGACGACCGCAGGCGCCCTGGCTGCGGCTACCAAGATTGGCCTGTTTGACTTGGCCTCATCACTGTACGCTGCCCAGACGAGCTCTACCAGGAAACCGCTCGTCCAAGCCGTCTTTGCCCGCCCGAAGGTCGAAAAATACTGGATGGGCTGGCCCGGCGCCGCCTACGACATCAAAGCCCGCCAGCGCCAATACACAGAAATACTTACCTCCGCCGCCAAAAAATTCGGTGTCCAGCTTGACGTCAGGAGTGAGCCTCTCGACAGCGATAACGCTGTCAGCGCATACCTCGAACAGCTTAAGAAAGCTCCGCCGGATGGCCTGGTGGTTACCTGCATGTGCCTGCACCACGGTACCTCCGGTTCATGGCCTCACGTCAACAACATCGCCAAGAACCGCGGCAAAATCCCGACGATTGTCTTCAGCCCTATGGGCACCTCTTTTACCGGACACCTCCAGGGAACCCGGAATATCGATGGCGTCTTCACTGCTGCAACACAGGACCTTGACTGGCTGACCTTCGGCATGCGGATGCTGAAAACCATCTGGGAAATGAAAAACACCCGAATCTGCGTCATCGCAGGCAACAAGACCGAGGACCGCAAGCTTGACGTCATTGGCACCACGCTTCACTACATCCCCCGCAAACGCTTCCCCGAGGAGTTCAACAAGGCCAAGACCACCAGCGAGATGCGAGATATTGCCGACTACTACACTAAGCAAGCCAAGAAGATTGTCGAGCCCAACAGGCAAGACATCCTCAACTCCGCAAAGAACTACGTCGTGGCCCAACGTATTATGGCCGCCGAGAGCTGCCAGGGCATCTCGATGGATTGTTTGGGTCTGATCGGAAGTCGGCTGATCCCCTGTCCCCCCTGCATCGCCTGGCTGCGCCTTAATGACGAAGGCTCGGTCGGCGCCTGCGAAGCCGATTGGAACGCCGCTATCTCTCTGCGGCTAACGAGCCTTCTATGCAACCGGCCCGGCTTCATGCAGGACCCCGCTCCAAACACTACCAGGAACACCCTGATGGGCGCCCACTGCTCCTGCCCGACCAAGCTCGACGGCTTCGACAAGTCACCCGAGCCTTTCATCCTCCGCAACCACTCTGAGTCTACGCTCGGCGTTTCGCCCCAGGTGCTCTGGCGTATCGGCCAAAAGGTTACCATTATGGAGTTCAACGGCCCGGACAAGATCATCCTCGGCACAGGCCGGGTGCTTCGCAACATCGAGACACCGCCTGCCGGAGGCTGCCGAACTTCCGTCGAGATTGAGCTGGACGATGTAGCCGACTGTCGCGACACAAAAGGCTTCCACCAGCTTTTCCTATACGGCGACCTGGAGCTCCCACTAAAAGCATACTGCCAGCTTGCCGGGATAAAGGTCGAGCACATCTGACGATTGGACGGCAGGTACAATTTGAAAAAGCTCTTAGAAAAGACAACATGTAATTTCTACAGAGCGTGCTCAAAGCCAAAAGATTATTGGCTGCTTTTGTAAATGTGAACCGCAATGTCGTCGGTAAACGACGGCAGCCGGATTGATACAGCGCCGTTCTCTACAGCCAGGCGGTGGGTCATCAGTACACCTTTGTCCGGCTTGACAATATCCATTCTGTAATCACCATCGGACAAAGGAAGGTCTATGAGTTTTAGAACCTGGCTCTCAAATTTCACACCCTCTTTGGCGGTCGCCGAGGAACAATACGCAACGGCCTCCTTTTCCGAGGACAGCACATACTTATGACTGGGTTCCCGCAAGGCGGGGTCCCTGCCGGGCCCGGACTCGATAGTGCCGTTGAACCACAGGTTCGGGTAATCGGCCAGACTGTCCCAGAACGCCCTCAGCACCAATGCATCGTCCTCGAATTCGTTTCGTCCTCGCGGATTGTAATTATGCGGGAACTTTGGTAGGTTCTCCGAGGAGAAACCTATTCTCGGCTTCATATACAAATCCATCTGCTGGCACTTGGCCATCAGGAATTTCCACATATACTTCCTGGTGTGCACCCGCTGTTCCGGATGTATATAGCTGTACTTTTGCCCGTCGTCATCCCAGCTTTCCTGCGGTATGTACAGCTTTTTATATTTAATTCGCCAATTCCTGGCGTTGGCAACTGTGTGCTTTTTGCCATAAACCAAAAGATTAAAATATGGCCGGGTGAATATCCAGTCTCTCTGCGCCTCGCTCAACCCGCCGGTATCCATCCCAAAAATCACCGGCTTACCGGGCTGGAGCTTGGTCCTGTGATTACGCACCGCCAGAGCCATTTCTTCAATCCACGATTGCATCTTTGACCATTCACGGTGATGCTCCTTAATTTCGTGCACGAGGTCATAATAAACATTGTCCAAATCAGCCGTCATCTCGACGAGTTTTTTGAACCAGGCTTGTTGTGCATTCGCAAGGCCGGTCTTTTTATCAGCCACAGAGTGATATATCGCATAGCGGCTTTCCAGGTCCGGCCCCAGATGGTCTGTAAATGAGTTCACGTTGTTTGCGGGATTGAAAAAATGTCCCGCCCAGTCAATATCCGACTTATTTCGGCCGGGGGTATCGCTCGCGCGCAGCTGCCAGCCATTCCACATCAACAGGTGAACGATAATTCCTTTGGCTTCGAGGTATTTGCATTGTCGCCGAAAGTAACGCCAGTATCGTTCGTCAAATTTAGTCAGGTCGAATTGTCGGCTTCCGCGTCTTGTTTCTTTATACGGGAACAACATATTATCCAGAGACCCGCCGTTTTCTTTCGTAAACTTTTCGATATGTTTCCAGCTCAAAGGTGGATAGGCACGAATATGGTTAATCCCGTGCTCGGCAGCCCAGTCGGCCCACAGCTTATAGTTGTAAGAATCTTCCGCCGCATAAAAAATAAAGTCCGACAAGCCTCCGAAGGACAACAATGGCTTGCCGTTGTAGGTAAAGTAAACTTTTTCCGTGCCGGTTTTTTCCAGCCTCAGACCTTCACCGGCATAAGTTTGAACCGTAACTACCAGTATTATTGTCAAGATGAAAGTCCAGATTAGCGCCGGCTTTACATTACTGATAAAAATATTGCACAAAGATTTCTCATTCATAAGTTCCTCCTTATTCCAATTCTATTTGTTGCTTCTGAATATCAACAATACTACTCAAACCATCTCAAATTTTCAACTTTTCCTATGGGTGGCAGCCACTGAATGAGCGAAGCGAATGAAGTGGATGGGAAAAATCATCCAACTTTAGCTCACTTTAGGCACTTTAATTTACTTGAGCTCACTCCGCAGCCCCTAGGCCGCAATATTCGTTCTTCGTAGCGAAGCTAACTTCGCAGAGTAGCATTTCGCACCACTTTAATTATATCGATTATGATTATCAATAAAATCGTGGCGGAAAGGCGAGGCCGGCTTTGTAGGTTGGCTTTCCTGCTCCGGCTTGGCCTCCACCGAGACGAGTAGCCCACCGATTAAATCATGGTGAGGCAAGCCCCACCTTACGATGCTACAATCTGACGCATGGCGCAGTTCCTTCAGAACCGTGTCTCGGGTTTCACACCTCGCTGAACCCTTAGGAAGTCTTGGAGTTCGCCGTCTTGCCCGACGAGCTGGCCAAGTTCAGTGAATATCTTTGGCCTGACCCATCGCCAGTGCTCGACGTGGCCATCGGCGAAAGAGAAGTTGCCGCCCTGCGAATGCCGGCCGGCCGGAAGATCCCACCACTGCAGCGGCTCCTCGGCGAAGATCGAACCCCGGGGCGGGATACCGAAGTGGGAATCGAGAATGCTATCCTCGTGGACACCAACGAAGAAGATCAGTTCCGATGGCGATGGATCGTCGATTTCGGATTCCTTGGCGAAGCTCGGGGGGAAGAGCGTCTTGTCGTGATACGGCGTGCTATTGATGGATTGGCTCAAGTTATAGCTGCGCGTCCTCCGAAGATGCAGGGATTCACCTTCCGGCGTTCTTACCCGCGATTTGTCGGACGGACACCGATAGATGTCGGTTGATTCGTTGTAAGGAAAGAGCAGACCCCGTTTGATATTCTCCGTGGTGGTATCGAAGGGCGCCAGCCCCGGACACCATGTCAGGTCGTTGCTGAAGCCGAGCGAAGGCGCTTTGGTGTAGATGTTATAAGCGTATCGGTTCGGCAGCAGGAGGTCATCGTGGTCCAGCGAATAGAGTTTTGCACAGGTCTGAAGCTGCTTCAGGTTGTTCAGGCAGGTTACTTCTTCAGCCTTCGCCTTGGCACGAGAAATCGCCGGCAGCAAGATTGCAGCCAGAAGCACCATAATCGCGATGACGGTCAGGAGCTCGATCAACGTGAAGGCCGGGCGATGCCGTCCGACCAACGAGCCGGCAGACGTGCCATCCCTCGAGTTCGAGTTCTCGTCGAACACAATTGGCCTCTGAGTTCGATGTCGCATCCTGCACCAAATACAAAATCTTTTATCTCGGACTACATCATAACACATTGCTGTTGTAATCCAAGCAATTACTATCTCGTACTTGAGGTTTTTTTGAAAGAGCCTTTTAGCCGTAGGGTGGGGCTTGCCCCACTAATTCTAAATTCTTAATTCTATTCGTCATTCCTGCATAACTTGTCCTCGACCACGATCGGGGAGCAGGAATCCCGCTTTGTAGGGTGGATCTTGTCCCACCAATTCTAGATTCTACATTCTTAATCCTGTCCTTCACCCTGAGCGGAGCCGAAGGGCTCATTCTATATCACCGAACTGATTAAAAACAAACAACGGGTGATAACGGCAGCGCTCAGCGGTGCGGCTTGTCCGCGTCCGCTGGAGCGATTGGTTCGGCGTCACCTAATGCTTAGACTCCTGGGTTGTATGATTGAACTGGCATGGAACAACCAGACTGCCTGAAATGACATCTGTGTTCCGATGCGTCCTTCAGCCCTACTCACCTCCCCAGGCTCACCCATCCATTCAATCCGTTCGTACCCGTTGACTACGCACCAAACAGAAGGGGCAGGGCGGGGAAGAGCGAGGTTCTCAATCCAGATGAGGGACGGTTTCGCCAGTGGCTGACCATTGACTCTATGGATGCGGTATAGGGACGGGTTCTTGTGGGGTTCTCGGACACCCTCGATGCGCAGGTATGTACCGATCGGATGGCCAAGCTTGCCCACCGGTCTGGGCACTACCTCCTTGCCGAGCACCGTTTCCAGAAACTTCTGTCTTTTCTCATGCTCTTTTGCCTGATAAGCGATGGCATTCTTGATCAATTTCTTCACCTTCTGCTCGATTGTCTTGCCTTCTGGTGCTTTCTCGTGACCCAACGGGGACAGCAGAATCTGTGCCCCTTTGAACGTTAGTGTGCGATAGTCGGTCGGTTCGTCTTCCGCTGCTTTCTTCATAAGAAACATGAGGTGAGTTGATCCGTGGGCGTAGGGGGTGGCGAAACTTCCTTCAGTGTTCATGAGCTGAAGTCTAATTCGAGTGTTCTTTGGAATATCTCCCTTTATGGTCTGGTAGATAAAGCATTCATGCGTGGAGTAGAATGTCGGACTGCCGAAGCCCGATAGGTGCCGATCTATTCGAAGAATGACTATTGCGTCTGCTGAGTCAATTAGTTTCTTCAGTCCAGGATAGTGTCCTATCAGAACAGCGTTGCTGATCAACGGTACGAGCAAAACCAGCGAGGTGAGTACCACAATACATTTCTTCTTCATTGTTCATTCCTCCGCTAACATAATAATATACAACATTTATCCGTCGCTCATTTGGCGGACTTTTTACCTAACAATTTATAATACCCGAAATAAAACGCCAACGCACTATTATAATTTAGGCTCTCTCAACCTCTCCCTCTCTATACTAACAACATCTAAAATCTGTGAAAATCCGTGTTAATCCGTGGTTCTTTTCTGTCGTCACAACACCAATCTCTTATACTTCAATGATTGCTCACCAAAGTTTATTAACAACCCGACTTTCAGCCCCGTTGCCTTCAGATAGTTCAAAACCTGAGCTTCTTCGACACCCGTGATAGCTTTTAACGCCTTGAGTTCCACTAATACGTTCTCGCCCACTAGGAAATCACAAAAGAAATCCTTGGCTTTTTCTCCCTTATACATCACTGGTATCGACTTTTGCCGTTCATAAGGCACCTTTATGAGATCGAGCTCAATTGCCATAGCCGCTTCATAAACACTTTCCAGGAAACCCGGCCCAAGATTTGAATGCACTTCCATCGCTGACCCGATGACAGCCCTTGTCATCTCGCTATGCACCAAGTCCTGTTCGCTCAAGAAACTATTCCTTTAATTTAATATCCGTGAAAATCCGTGTTAATCCGTGGTTCTTTTTGTGATATGCTCTAATAATCCACCATCGTTGATTATCTCAAGCGCAAAATCCGGCAGCGGATTAAAGCTAATATCAATACCGGCTGTTTTATTTTTAATCAAGCCGTTTTTATAATCAATTTCCACTTCATCACCGTTGTTGATTTTTTCGAGCGCTTCTGGCGATTCTATAATATAAAAGCCGTTGTTAATGGCATTGCGATAGAATATCCGTGCGAAGGATTTTGCAATAACCGTTTGGACCTTCGCCCCGCGGATGGCCCAGACGGCATGTTCTCTACTCGAACCGCAGCCAAAATCCTCACCGGCCACAATCACATCTCCTTCTTTGACTTTGTTTACGAAGTCCTTGTCCAAATCCTCAAGACAATGCCCCGCTAATTCGGCTTCATCATCCGTATTCAAATACCTCGCCGGAATAATCTCATCCGTATTTACATGGTCACGCTTGTAAACATGTGCTTTTGCCATCGCTCACCTCATTCGCTTGTAAATTCTAAATCCTAATTTCTAAATCCTAAACAATACCTAAATTCAAAGTTCAAATGCTTAAAACGTTATTTATTATGTTTTGAATTTCGAATTTCTTTCATTTGAATTTGTTTAGGATTTCGTGCTTAGGATTTAGGATTTCGACCGCATGTATTTCCTGCAGTCGGCAAGTTTCCCTTCCACTGCGCTCGCTGCCGCCGTTGCCGGACTGGCTAAATAAACCTCGCTCTCCGGATGTCCCATTCTCCCGACGAAGTTTCTGTTGGTTGTGCTGACGCACTTTTCGCCCGCGGCCAGAACACCCATAAAGCCGCCCAGACACGCCCCGCATGTAGGTGCGGCTATAACACAGCCGGCACCATAGAATATATCGAACAGGCCTTCATCTTTTGCCTGCTTCCAGATAACCGGCGTCGCCGGCACAATCAGCGTGCGGATGGCGACCTGTTTTCCTTTGAGGATTTTAGCTGCTATTCGCAGGTCCTCGATTCGCCCGTTCGTACAGCTTCCGATATACGCCTGATCCATCTCTTTACCGGCACATTCGCCGATAGGCACGCCCCCGCTCGGCAGGTGCGGCAGAGCAACCATCGGCTCAATAGCCGAGCAGTCAAACTCTTCGCTAACATCGTATACCGCGTCACTGTCCGATTCGTAAACGGTGTAATATTTCTTGTCTTTCAGATGCTCATCGAGATATTGCTTTGTCACATCGTCGAAGCCGATTATTCCGCTTTTTGCACCAGCCTCGATAGCCATATTCGTTATCGTCATTCTCGCTTCCATCGACATCTCGGCCAGCGCCGGACCCACAAACTCCATCGCCTTATAAAGCGCACCATCCGTGCTGATACTCGCAATAACCGCAAGGATAACATCTTTGCTATAGACCCCGTGCCCCAGTGAGCCGTTCAGGACGATCTTGATCGAAGCCGGCACCCTGAACCATAGCTGTCCTGTCGCAATCGCCGCTGCTGCATCCGTGGAGCCTATCCCTGTGCTGAATGCCGCAAATGCTCCGTAGGTACACGTGTGCGAGTCGGGCCCGACTATAACCTCGCCCGGCCGAATATGCCCCTGCTCCGGCAGCAGCGCGTGACATACGCCGGCCCTGCCGAGCTTGTAGTAGTATTTTATTTTATGTCGCTTTGCCCAGCAGTCGAGCCGTTTGTGAAGCTCGGCGCTTTTGATGTCCTTGGCCGGCTGAAAATGGTCCGGCGTTACAATGATTCTTTCCGCATCGAACACTTTATCGATACCTTTTTCTTCGAGCATCGAAATTGCCGGCGGCGTCGTAACATCAACGCACAGAATGATGTCAATCTTCGCATCTACAAGCTCGCCCGGAACGACTTTTTCCTTACCGGCCGCTCTTGTAAGTATCTTCTCCGTTATCGTCATTCCCATAGTCTTAGTCTCTCTTTCCCTGACTCATCAACGCATCTACGCGTCAACTCACCAACGCATATATTCTCTCTATGTCATTGTTTTGAATTTGTTTCGAGTTTCGAATTTCGAAATTATAGTTCCACTTGTAATTCGGATTGCTGACCTTTATTCTGCGCCGAGACCATTTTGTTAATGGCATTGATATACGCCTTCGCACTCGCTTCTATAATATCTGTGGAGATGCCCCGGCCTATGAAGGTCCTGCCGTCTTCTGTAATTCTGACGGTGGCTTCGCCGAGCGCCTCTTTACCGCTGGTAACAGCTCTGATCGAATAGTTCTCCAGCTTAGGCGACAGACCCGTCGCTTCTCTTATTGCTTCATATGCGGCATCCACCGGGCCGTCACCGCAGGCGGCTGCTTGTTTGGTCTGGTCTTTGGATTTTATTTTGACGCTTGCGGTCGGCAGCGTGCCGGTGCCGCAGGCCACGTGCAGGTACTGCAACTCGTAGATTTGCTCTACAACGTGAATCTCGTCGCTGATTATGGCCGCAAGGTCCGCCTCAAAGACCTCCTTCTTCTTATCGGCCACGGCCAGAAACCGCTCGTACGTCTTGTCCAGCTCTGCCTTAGATAATTTATATCCCATCTCTTCGAGGCGATGTTGAAGGCCGTGACGTCCCGTCCGGGCCGTTAGAACAACACGACTTTGGTCAATGCCGATAGTCTCAGGCCTCATAATCTCATAAGTCTCCCGCTTCTTCAGAAACCCATCCACGTGAATTCCGGAGCTGTGGGCAAAGGCATTGCGGCCCACAACCGCCTTATTGGCGGGAACCGGCATACCTAACAAATCCGAAACCATGTGGCTAGTTCGATAGAACTCGCGGGTGTTGATGTTCGTCTGGACCTCTTCAAAAAAGTCGCGACGCGTATGGATCGCCATGACCACCTCTTCAATGGCTGCGTTGCCGGCCCGCTCGCCCACCCCGTTTATCGTACCTTCAACTTGTCTTGCTCCGTTCTTTACGCCGGCTAATGAATTTGCTACGGCCATTCCTAAATCGTCGTGACAGTGCACGCTGATTGTCGCTTTGGCAATGTTCGGCACGTTGGCCCGTATGCCACGGATAAGAGCGCCATACTGTTCCGGCATCGAATAGCCCGTGGTGTCGGGGATGTTGACAACGGTAGCACCAGCGTCAATAACAGCCTCAAGAACCTCGTAAAGAAAGGCCCGTTCGGCCCGCCCGGAATCTTCAGCGTAAAATTCGATATCGTCGGTATATTGAGCGGTGTGCCTGACCGCCTCGACGGCCATATTAAGGATAGTGGCCTGCTTTTCGCCCATTGTCCTGCCGTATTTGTCATCCGCGAACTTTCCCGCGATGTGAATCTCGGAGACGCCGATACCAGTATGGATACGCGAGCGCTTGGCTTTTTTCAGGGCCTTTTGACAAATTTCAATATCATCTATTCTGGCCCGGGTCAGTCCGCAAATGACAGGGCCTTTAATCTGTTCGGATATCAGGCGCACCGCCTCGAAATCTTCGGGTGAGGAGGCCGGGAAGCCCGCCTCTATGATATCGACGTTCAGCCGAACCAACTGCCGGGCGATTTCCAGCTTCTCTCTTGCTCCTAAACGGGTCCCGGCCGCCTGCTCGCCGTCCCGTAATGTTGTGTCGAAAATTTGTACTTTTTCTTTGGACATTTGCTTTTTCTCCAAAATTTTATGCTGATTGCGGCTAATTATGCCGCAAGCAGGGTCAAATTGCTACGAATTATTTTTTTAACCGCAGATCCATTCGACTTCGCTCAGGACAAGCTCTGCGGATTAACACGGACTAAACACAAATAAAAAAAAGTAAAGTCTGTCTAATCCTTGGGTAAAAAGAATGGTAATAATAGATTTTTGATGGGGAAAGTGTATTATTGCGCCTTGCCCGCCGCCACGTCTTGCGTCGTGAGACGCGGGGGCAGGCGGCGCAATAGCAGCAGGCTCAGGCTAAGAATAGCCTGGAAGGTAGAATTTATCCGCCGTGCGTCTGGCGGACAAGATATACGGTTTTCGTTCATATTCACTATTATATATCGGTTAAAACCATAATGCAACCACAGATTTCAAAAATTTTTAGCCACGGATTCCACAGTTTGCACTGATTTTGTCAATTCCAAGCTAAAATTGCAATTATTTTCAGTTTTTTTCAAAATTTGTAGTCACCATTCATGGCTTCAGAAACGCCATATTTATAGAAGAAGAAATGACAGAGCACTCTGTGACATATATTGACATAATGCTAGAAAACGGATGGATAACGCAGATTTCGCAGATTTTTTACTAATTTTTACATTTTTTTCAAAAATTGTAGTCTACATTTGCAACCGCAGCACGGCCATATATATAGAAGAAGAAATGACAGAGCACTCTGTGACATATAGTGAAACTATGCATGAAAACGCAGGAATCACAAGGATTTTTGGGGTTAGTGTTAGGAAAAAGTAAAAAAAGGCGGATTTTTTTAAGAAAATTGCTTGCGAGCCTTAGGGTGACAGCTATAATTTCGCTAACAACTTCGAGGAAGCGGGCAGAGAAGTGAGTATGTTAAACAATTGGTTTTTGCTGCAAAAGGTAAGTATCTGTATCGAAGGTATTGATTTTGAGGCTGTTAAAGGTTGTCTAAAGAATCTTGATTTGTTAAGATTCAGACAGAAATTTTGACAAGTCTGTATTGCATTTTTTCATTTATCCGATACCTTTGGTCGATAAAAAATTTATAGACAGAGAAGCAATAGAAAAGGAGTTCAAGAGGGATGGGAACAAATATAGACAACAACTTAAGGGATACTGCTAAGGAAGAAGAAGACATAAGTATAGACACGAAGGAGGATTCAGAGTTTGAGAGGAGCATATTACACCAAGGGGATTTGACGCTAGCTCTGCATGTGATACATTTAAGCGCAATTCATGCGATCCGAGAATTTGCTGTCAAAGAAGGCTTTGGCGTAGTTGTTAACCGTAATTACCCATTGAGACCGTACGAAGAACTTGCAAATGCTTGTAGAAGTGCTCTTGCAGCAACTCTAAGGTTTCCACCCGTAATGTTCCATTGTACAATCAGTTACTGTGGTGGGACCACAGCAGGGAAACCCACTGGCCAGAGAAAGGTCTGGAACTTCGCACATTCAACAATTGATTGCGACAGGCATCTGCCACTAGGCCCAGATGAAGCAACCACAGTTGGTAGCAACTCAAGCTACGCTGCACTTCTTGGTTGCAAAGACCGGAGAAATGAATGGAAACATCGGTTTCGGTGTTTTGCCTGTGATAATCTACCAGAGGATATCTATGATGACGCTGATCCAGATTGGAGAACATGGTACCGTTCTCGATTAGTATTTCCATTACGCTATCCGACATATGATAGACGAGGTGCTCCAATCGACAACATCACAGGCTTTCTCTCTTATGATACACTTCAGACTGAAATTTTTGGCGTTCCATCAATATTCGACCACATGGATGATCCAGGTGGATACGCAAATCAACATAAGGGACTTGTGGTATGTAATGCAGGTGGTATAATTGCTGATTGTATTGCCATTGCCATACTACAGGAAAAGAAGGTGCGCAAGTATAAGGCAATCGCATACCAGAAAAGATTAGCTAAGGAGAAACTTAATGGAAGTAAAAGAGAATAAACCGAGTCAAGCGACCGCGATGAAGAAACTAAACAAAAGATATGAGAAGCTTAAAGCTCGTCAGGACGAAAAGAACAAACTGGACCAGGAGACTGCAATGAGGACCCGAAACGAAATATCTGAGAAGTTTTATCTTCGGCCGGATCAGAAGAACGGTTCTTGGTTCGGAGAAGACTTAGGCGTAGAGGTTCGCGTGGTACCTGCAGGGCAGGAGATTGAGGAAAGGTTTAGGCAGCTTATAAAAATAGCAAATGGAGAGATGATTAGCGCTGAAGACTAAATAGTAGCCTGGGTATATAAGCTGGATTATTGTGAAAGTTTTGTAGTAGACCGACGACCCTGACTGACGGGGTCGCATTTTTTTAGTACAAATAGGCACATTAGGTTTTAGATATGTAGAATTATAAATTATATATGAAGGATCAGAACTAAGTATCTGTAGAATTTTTTTGACGAGAATCGAGGGTTTGGGGAGGGAGTTTCCTTTAACTAAGAAAAGGAGAGGCTAATAAACTTTAGACATCATATTTGACAAAACTTTGATTCAAACTTCTCAATGGCTTGCTGGAATGCACTGCTTGGGGCTTGTGCTTGTCCTGATTCCGCAGTAATTGCTACACTGGTAATTAACATTCTAGTTGGACGACCGGATGAAAACGCTTCAGGGACTGTTTTTAGATTTTGTTCAATATTTTCTTTTCGCGCTGCAATATTAACCTGTACTTCGGAGACGCCCAATCCTTTAGCTTCTAAAATCGCGAAACCCACGGCAGTTCGCGAGCTATGCCCAATCTTCCAGATTAACCTTCCGTCAGGTTCTGGAAGGTCAAAAGTAGATTCACCTATGCCAAAGTCAAAGTCAAGAACATCGTTCACTAGATCATAAGTAACTGTGATAGAAAGGCCTAATTCTGGGACCTCTCCCCTATCAACAATAATAGGCTCCTGATATGATTCAAGAAGTTTAATTTCACGTTCAGCAGAAGACGAAGGCATCCATTCACAATCTGGATTAAAACACCTGTAACGGCCGAAGTAGTCATCGAAATCAAGAGTCCACTTTTTACATGTTGGGCATTGTTTCATTTTTCTTCTCCGTATAAGCGAAAATAAGCACAAGAAGTAACTCCCTCGAAAAAGTAATCTGTAGCTCCACCTTTCTTAAGGATTAACCTGGCTTCTGGATCTGGATAAGGCTCAAGGTAAACAATATGTTTGATTCCTAACTGAACGATTTTATTCGCGCACATCCTACAGGGATAGGTAGTACTATAGAGAGTACAACGTTCGAGGAGAACTGAGCTTCCGTTACGAGCTAAATTCACAATGGCGTTTTCCTCAGCGTGGAGGGCTCTACAGTAATCTAATATCTTAAATCGCTTGCGGAACAACCCATTCAATTCAGCTTCCTTTCCTTCCGCTTCTGGTATCTCAGTCTTCAAGTCCTCAAAAAACTTCGAACAGACCCAATCTCGGTAACAACTCTTGTATTTTTTTTCACATGGCTTTTCGTTAGCTGGAACCTCGTTAAAACCTGAACTAATCACATTTCCAAAGGGATCTACAATAATCGCTCCTACCTTTCTTTTCATACAGCTTGAACGCTGACTAATAGCATACGCCATAGCCATGAGAGCTTCCTCCTGTCTGATCGGCCGTTGTCTTGCCAAAGGTTGCGAGACAAGATCAAGATATTGCCGAATTCGACCAGCGAATCTTTCAAAGTCTTCGTTCCCTACTTCTGCATATGGTTCATTATTCTGGAAGACAATATCAGCTCCATAGAAACAATCGCCGACCCTTTGTCCATGCAACGCATTATCCTCACCCGTGTCATTCTTGTCGTCATCATCGAACGCCCTCATGTTACCGTTATATACGTCTTTGACTCTCTCCCACCTTTTTTCTCTGTCGGCATAGACACCAAAGAGCCAAAAGTTACGAGAATACCCGCGAAGGCAGCTAACCTCTGCAGGGTTTCTTATGCTATCTATAACCCATTTTCTATTTTGGGTTACTTCAATTTTCTTTACGGCTTCTTGAGCTAAGTAGTCAAAATCTCTTTCTTTGCGAATTTTATCCCCAAAGTCTTGCAGTTCTCGTCTGGGCACGTGATTTGGATCCTTACCAGTTTCTTTCTGGAACAAAGGTCTAAGTATATCCTTCGATAGAGAAAGAAAATTGTATTCTTCCTTGTCCCTGAGGATATTTTCGGCAATATAGCTACAACCACTCCCAAAAGAGCCGGCAACTCCTATGATCAAGGGATTTTGCGGTTCCTGCTCAGGCATACTATAAATGATATAGCTGGGAAACTTCTTGTCAATCCCCTAAATTCAGTTTTTTACTAGATTTTTACAATATATGGTAGTCCAGAGCAAAAGGTTAAACGTATAGGAAGCGTACTGTGGACGAGGAAGAATAAAGCATTCCTTGCGTTTGCACCCAGGTCCAGAGGACTCTTTAGATAATTAGTGAATCGGTTAATTGGTTAATTAGTGATTATTTTGGGTCCCCGCCAGAAACGTGCGGGGATTCGAAATTTAAGAGAGCGGCCCCCGCCGTTTTGCCAGGCAAAACGAAGCAGTAGGGATTCAAAAGTTCAGGACGGCAAAATCACCGTGGTATTTTTTAGCGGCTTTATTCCGCTCCGCCTGCGGCGGACTTTCAGCACGGCGGATAAACTCCGGCTTTAGCG
>JBGVTO010000193.1:0-18410 GCA_041862635.1 Phycisphaerae bacterium
GCCGCCCATGCCGCCCATCATGCCCATGCCGCCCATGCCCATCATACCCATTCCCATCATGCCCATGCCGCCCATTCCACGGAAATTGGCCGGCTCGGCAACAAGGTCGCTGATGTCATAGACACGATGCACCATCTTGGGCGGAAGCATATCTACCGTTCCTATCAGAATTACTCCTTCGTCCACAACATAGGTGAGTTGTGCAAATTCGACCGACGAAACCCCGGCTATCAGAATCTCCAACGCCTTGCGAAGTTTAATACCGGTCAGCGGGTCTAACCCTGCCGGGGTGCTCTGCTCGACCTCGGCATTCTCAAGTAAATCCTTCCAGTTGGGTTGTATTTGAATCGGCGGCTGTATGGAATTCCTCAACTTCTCTATCACCTCGCCGAAAGACATTCCCGGCGTCAGGTCCGAAAGGTCAACAACCTGCTCCAGCTGCTTATAGACAACAGCGTCGAGCGGGTCCAGGCCGATTGGCTTATCCGGCTGGCGAGTCGGCTTCTCGATAAGCTCTCGCCAATATGGAGGATAAGTAAGCTCTTCGGCGTACGGAATTCCCGACTCATCTGTTTTCAGCAAAATATCCGCTTTTTGTTTACGCGTCTCTTTCTGCACCTCTAATTGTTTCCGGAAGTAAATCATATCTTCCAGCGTGTCTTTCAGCACAAGCGCCTGCTCATTTTGCGGGTCTAATGCAAGCAAGCTTACCAATTGACCAAGAGCTGCTTCATAACGCTGCTGTTTCTGATAAGTCAGCGCATTCACCATCAATTCGGATATTTGTTTCTCTCTGTCTATCTCCATTTGTTCTCTAAACCGACGTTGTGCCTCTGTCGCTGATTCCCGTTTCTCTTCAGCCTGTTGCCGAATCTTTTCGTTCTCTTTCTCAGCTATTTCCTCGGCCAATTCTTTCAGCTTGCTGCTGTATTCTTTGAAAAGTTCATCTCCGAGGTGCATCTGGTTTTGGTTCACGGTAAGTACAGCCGTCTCAACCACGTTCTTTGCCTTATCGAATCTGCCCTGGTCGTTGTAGCTACGCGCTTTTGCTATAGCATCGTCAACAACCGCTTTCGTATGACTTCGTATGATACTTCTTCTGCGATTAATTACTTCGATGTAGTTGCTCTGGCCTGTTACCGGAGAAGCTACTCTTGGAGCAACTTCCGGCGCAACTTCTTCCGTAACAGCTTTCGGCTCAGCTAATTCCGGCTCACCAACACCCGGCTCAACAACAGCAACCACTACCGGTTCCTCTTGTTCTTGAACGAGCTTTTGCTCGGCTCTTTGGGGTAACAGCTTATCTATTTGCGAAAGATAACCTTCTACTGCCTTTCTCATCTGCGGGGGGATTAAATCACTGGCCGCGACTTGTACAAAACCTTCCCGGGCCTTCTCAAGCTGACCGGTGTAGTAAAGTCCAACGCTGCGGTTCCAAAGCTCGGCTACTTCCTTCTTCCGCTCATCCAGGCTCATAACAGGTTTCTCAACCTCTGCTGCAGCTTCTACCGGCTTCTCTTTCATCGGAGGCTTTTTCTCAGCCTTTGCAAGCCTGGCTTTGGCCGCGATTATCTGAGCGTCTATTTCCTTGAATACCTCAGCGATTTGCTTCTTCTCCTCTGTTGTTAAAAACTTACTATCTTTGATCTTTTCAAGATACGTCTTGGCTTCGATTAGTCGGTCCCGCTTAATCAAATCGTTGACTACTCGAAATGTCTCTAAGGCACCCTTTCTTTCAAGTACAGCTATCTGGCTCTCTTTCAGAAGCTCCATTAGTCGCTCACGCGTAGCCACAGTCAAATCTTTCTCGTACTCCTGGGCCATAAGGAAGGTTTTTACTGCTTCCTCATAGTAACCTTCTTTGTATTCTTTCTGCCCGGTCTGAATAAAGATTTGGACTACTCGGCGGATTGCTTCCTGCTTCTCAGTCCCCTTATCTTCCTGAGACAGCGCCACTTGAGATACTGTTATTATTGGCAAAAAAATCAACGATAGAACAACGGACAGGGACCTCCTGCCCAAGAACTCGGTCAAGAAACTCGGCTTGTTCAAAATAAACCTCCTGCCAAAATATACCACCCTCGTAAGGAAATTTCTATTAATTTACGTTCTTCACAACCTCCAGTTCTAATAGACCATACTTATGATAATCGAGTTTATAATAAAATATCAAATATTGCAAGAGAAAAATTTGATTTATATCAGCTTGGCCGATAATATTCAAGTTTCTATTTGACAAAATGGGAATCTTGGGCAAATCGAGGCAAAAATAGTCACCTTAAAAACGCTTTTTTATGGCCAAAAAGAGGCTTTTAACAAAACATAAAATCGCAAAAAAAATAATATGAACCAAAAACCTCTCGTTTTAGCTGTTGAAACATCCAGCAGAATAGGCTCCGTTGTAATAGCCCTCGGAGAAAAAATTCTCGCCGAAACCACTTTTTCCGCACCAACCAGGCACAGTGCGGAGATTTTTCCAGCCATCAGTGATATCCTGCAACGCTTCAGCAGAAAGCCCGAACAAATCGAACAGGTCCACATCTCCGTCGGACCGGGAAGCTTCACAGGTCTGCGCATCGCCGTAACCCTCGCAAAGACAATGCACTTAGCAAACGCCGCGAAAATTGTAGCAGTCGATACTCTCGACGTAATCGCCGCCAATGTAACCGACTATATAAAGGAAGAAAACACAACAACAACTTTTCACTCTGAAGCCTCTCCCTGTCATTCTGAACATAGTGAAGTCGAAAACCAGCTAAGCTTGTCCTCGACTCCGATCGGGGAGCGGGAATCTCCTGAAAGATTCGCCACCATTCTCGATGCCAAGCGAGGCCGGTTCTTCATCGCCGTTTACAAACGTCTCCACGAAAGCACAGTGTCATTCCTGCGAAACTTGTCTTCGACTCCGATCGGGGAGCAGGAATCCAATTCTCACTATCCACTATCCGCTATCCGCTACCCGCTAATAAAACTTTTTCCGGATTCTCTAATGACCGCATCCGAATTCCTCGAAAAATTTGCTCGCGGCGAAAACCCCATCTGGCTGCTCGGCGATGGCCTTCTATATTATAAGGATAAATTCAAAGCCGACAACACTCGATTTTTAGAACAGAAATACTGGAGCCCGCGAGCTTCAAAGGTTCACCTGCTCGGCTGGAAAAAAGCCCTGACCAACCAGTTTGCGGACACCTTAACGCTAACTCCGAATTATTTACTCCGCCCCGACATCAAAATAAAACACCGATGACTCCTCATGCCCAATAATCATCTGTGCGAAATGATGCACCGCAATCCTTGTCCCCACAAGCCGTTAGCGGGGATCCAGCCACCAATAGTCAATTGCCAATAGTCAATTGCCAATAGTCAATGAAAAAAAGGGCTTATGCCGAATCAATCGGCATAAGCCCCATATTGATACTCATCTGCTATATCAACCCCGTTAGATATGAAAAATACGACGTTATCTAACGGGGTCAACCACGTAATCTTAATTGCCACCTAAATCTAAATCGCACTGCTTATGGTGCCGGCTCCGGAGGCGGAGGATACAATCGAATATCATCTATGTACATCGTACCTGAACCGCCGGCTTGCGGGTTTTTCTTATTGCCTAATCCAAGGGCAATCGTATTGACATTGGCAAGGTTCACACCCTGGTCTGCAAAAACCTGCAGGTCAATATTCCACTCCGTCCAGGTAGTTATCTGTGCTGCATTGGGATTACCATGAGAGACCACCGCACTGCCATTGAGAGCAACATACAATGTCTCAGCAGCGTTAGCCGAATTGCCCCTGAACCAAATCGTCAGCTTATTAACACCTTTCTCAGTCCAGTCACGCGGAGAAGTCAACGTCATCTCCGCCTCAGAGTACCCAACACTGTTGTCATAGGAAAACGGCATCGACTGATTGCCGCTGTGAACGATGGTCTGCTCGGCAAAGGGAGGATTCTCATAACCAACGATAGAGCCGTTTGTTGGGATGCCGTATCCGTCTATCCACGTGTTAAATATCCTGTTGCTCTCAGGGTCAGCAGGGTCAAGGTCATTGTATAGCTCAAAATCGTCAACGATTAGGAAGTTGGCTGTCGTAAAACTCCAGACAAGACCTACCCAGGGACTATCGGGATTAGCATTATCAATCCCATCAACACGCCAATAGTAGGTGCTATCCCACTCAAGTTGCCCGGGATCATAACTCTCAGAACCAAGGTCCCTGCTGCCTTTGTATTCTGGCGAACCGGTATTGGCACTCTGCACAGCATCTTTATCTGTGCCAAAGTACACCTGGTGCGAGGCGGCACTATCCCCCGGCGACCACCTAAGAATTAGGGTTTGCCTTACATCCTGGGCACCATTAGACGGCATCAGGCTCCCGACAGCGCCCGGAGTCGTAAAGCCCCAGACATCGCCTTTATATGTCTCGACGCCGTGGAACGCATCGACCCGCCAGTAGTAAGTCTTCTCCAATTCAAGTGTACCGGGAGTATAGGTTGCAGCTCCCCAGGGGAGACCTCCAGTAGCATCGTTTACAACATCAAAATCGTCGCCGAAGTACACGTAGTGCATTATCGCACCGAAGCCAGGCTTCCAGCTAAGGGCTACATTCGGGTCCACAAACTCGGCACCATCAGGCGGGTTCGGGTTAAAGGCGGTCTTGGGGGCAATCTTAAAGCTCCAGACAGGGCCTTTGTGTGTTGTAGTGCCATCTGCCTCAACATCAACGATTCGCCAGTAGTATGTTGTACCCGGAACAACACCATCCGGATAGGGAAATCCAGGAAAGCCAACAGCAAAAGCCGCCGAGTCCTGGTTGCCCTGGAACGTATCGGCAGTGCCGGCATCCACGTCGTCAAAATTCTCGCCCAAGTACACATCGTGCGAAGCCGCATAAGCTCCCGGCGTCCAGCTCATGCTTACCCAGGTAGCCCGAATTATGGCACCATCAGCGGGATTTGGATTATGGGGATACGGCCTCCCCACTACTGACAGATACCGGCTTGGGATAGTTTCCCGGGTTATTGTTGCAGTTGACCAGGACAGCTCACAAACGGCATTGTCACCGTCCTCATACCACTCAAGTTTAATGTCGTATTGCTGCCCGGCTGTTAAGGTAATGTTACCGCTGTCATGGGTATTGCCATGATTGGTCCAGTTGTCAATAATCAGTTGGTTATTCACCCACAATCGAATGCCTTCATCTGACTGGGTGTGGAAAGTGTAGGTCCCGGAGCTCGGCACTTTAATCTCACCTGTCCACCGTACTGCGAAATCGTCTGAACGTATGGACGGATCCAGCGACCCATAACCCAAGTAAAAATCGATCGTAGGATCTATGCGCTCCATTACCAAAGTCTGCCAGGGGTCAACTGGAGGACCCTCGCCACTCGAGAGATAATACTGGCCGAGCAAACCTTCAGTCCCATTAGCCACACCGGCCAGGCCCAGCACTAAAACAAAAGGAATCAAATAAATCAGTTTTTTATACATAATAGTCCTCCTTCACAAGAACTATAATTACTTTGCTTTGGCCACACACCAAAACGCTTATTGTCTTCAACTTCAAAAGGGGCTTATACCGAATCAATCAGCATAAGCCCCGAATTGCCTGCACTTGTGTACCTGTACTCGTGTTACCGCAGGTACGAGTAACCGCGGGTACAAGTGACACGAATCTGCTATATCAACCCCGTTAGATATGAAAAATACGACGTTATCTAACGGGGTCAACCGCGCGATCTTACTTGCCAGCCAAATCTCGGCTTATGGTTCCGATGGTACTAATGTAGAGCAATATCGTCAAAGAACATGGTACCTGAGCCGCCAGGCTGCGGGTTGTTCTTATCGCCGAAACCAAGGGCAATCGTATTGACACTGGTTAGGTCAACGCCCTGGTCTGCAAACCCGCCTGGGGCGGACAGGTCAATAGTCCACTCCGTCCAGATGGCTATCTGTGCTGCATTAGGATTATCATGGGTGACCACGGCGCTGCCATTGAGAGCAACATACATTGGCTCGGCAGCATTGTCCAATTCGCCTCTGAACCAAATCGTCAGCGTGTTTACACCTTTCTCGGTCCAGTCAGTCGGATAACTCAACGTTAGTTCCGCTTCTGAATAGTTTAAGGTACTGTTGTCATATGCGAATGGCATCGATTGCCTGCCTCCGTGAACGATAACCTCCTCAGTAAAAGAAGCAGTGGTGTCAATACCTACAGCCGAGCCGGTCCCGTTACCGGGATAGGGCGGTTCAGTAGGATGTACGGCATAACCAAGCCCATCTTTCCAGGCATACCATATCTGGTTCTCGCCGCCGTCGTAGTTCTCAAAATCGTCCACCACGGGGAAGTTGGCAGTTGTAAAGCTCCAGACAGCGCCCGTCCAGGGACTGTCGGGATTAGCGTCATTGACCTCATCAACACGCCAGTAGTAAGTGGTATCCCACTCAAGGATGCCGGGGTCTAAGCTCTCGGAACCAAGGTCCTTTGTGCCTTTGTATTCGGGCGAGGCTGTATCGGCATTGCGCACGGCCTCCTGGTCAGTGCCGAAATACACCTGATGGGAGGCGGCATTGTCGCCGGCGGTCCACTTGAGAATCGGCGTCTGCCTCACATCCACAGCACCATTAGACGGTTTCATACGAGTAGCCCTGTCAGGTAGCGACAATACGAGTTGTGGAATGATCACCTTTTCCAAGGAGGGATTGGACCAGGATAACTGTGCTAACGCGGTTTCTCCGGCATCCCATTGCCAATCAGAGAATTCCATCACTATCGGACACATTCCAACTTCAAGGTCAATATTGCCCCGGTACTCCATATCCATGGGATGGACCATCCAACTATCGATGATTAACTGGCCATCAACGGATAGGCGTACTCCGCCTTGCACATACGCGTAGAAAGTGTAAGTCTCGGTGAATGGCACGGTTAACTCACCGGTCCATCTGACCGAGAAGTCATCTTCCTCGACAAGCGGCCCCGGTGATCCGGGCCAGACATAGTCAATCCCAGGCTCTATTCGGGTCAGAACGGGCGTACCGATCAAATTCAGGTTATTGAAGTATTCTGCTTTTATACCTCCAACTCTGACATCTCCAGTAGTAAATTTCCAGACATTACCTTTATAGGTGTTAGTGCCATCGAACTCATCGACCCGCCAGTAGTAGGTCTTGCCTAATTCAAGGGTATCAAGTTCATAGCCTGTAGTTAACTGGGGCGCAGCACCAGCGGCATTGTTTACATCGTCGAAATTGTCGCCGAAATAGACGGAGTGCGTTCTTCCGCCCCAACCAGGGGTCCAGCTAAGGTCCGCATTTGGGTCCACAAGTTGGGCGTTATCAGGCGGACTGGGCTTCCAGGCAGTCTTTGGTGGAACCGTAAATCTCCAGACATCGCCTTTCCAGGGACTGTCCAGATTGGCGTCATTGACCTCATCGATTCGCCAGTAGTAAGTCGTGCCCGAAACAAGGCCATCCGGATAAAGGAATCCGGGGAAGCCGACAATAATGAATGTCTCGGTCTGGTTGCCCTGGAATGCGGCTTCAACTCCGCCCTTTACATCAGTAAGATAATCGCCGAAATACACATCGTGCGAGGTTGCAAAAGCTCCCGCCGTCCAGCTAATGTTCGCCCAGGTATCCTCATGTATGGCACGGTCAGCCGGGGCCGGATTAGAGGCTTTTGGATTGCCCCCAAGCCTTTTTATCTCGCTCTGAGATAGGGCCCGGTTGTAGATACGGACATCGTCGAGCATACCACGGAACTCATCGCCGGCCGGTGCCGTTTCATGTTTGGTCCCAATACAAAGAGTCCCAGTAGAGGTGCTCATGTCTCCGCTGGCGGCCATTTCGCCAACCACGACTGCGTTGTAGTAGATTTTCATCGATGAGCCGTCGTAAGTAGCTGCAAGGTGGGTCCACTCACCAAATGTTGGCAGGTTGCCCGTGACTTGAAGCAGACCAACGCCCGGCAAGTCCAACCTAAGATTGTCTCCCCATTCTTTTAGGAGACGATACTGGTTATCCCCTTGTCCTGAACTTTTTTGCAGTATCCTGTTATTCCCGGTCCAGCTCGGATTTATCCAGGCGGCGATGGTAATTTCTCGGGTCGGGTTCAACGAAGGGCTGTCCTGGACAAGCACGTAATTATATGGGCCGGTGAAGCTCAGCGCTTTTCCATAGTACCCGTCCACCCATTCAACGGGGCCATTAAGAGCACCGTGGTTCCCATTACCGGATGAATCGGCAGCAGTACTGCCGGCACCCTCATCAAACTTCCACCAGCCGACAAGACTCGGGTCAACATCTTGGGCTGCGCTTGTTCCGACCAGACCAAGCACCAAAATAAAAGAAACCAAATAAATCAATTTCCTGCACATAATAGTCCTCCTTCACAAAGAGTTAAAATAACTATGAATTATGCTTTGGCCACACACCAAAACATCCGTTTTCTTCAATAATAAGCACCAAGAAAACGTACCTGCGAGAATTGCAAAACGAAATTCTGAAATTTCTTACGGGTTGCCTCTACCTCCTTCCCTTAAAACCTAAGTATCAATTATTAATTGAAATGGAAAAGTTTCCTCTCACCAAGCACAAAGTTCTTATTTTAAACTATATGCTTCACATAATAGCTCCTCCTGTATCAAAAAACCGCAAAAATTGCGACCGCCAAAAGACCAAAGTTTCACATATACCCGCCCCTTCGACGGAGTTTACCCTGAGCGCAGCCGAATGGGCTCAGAACAGACTCTCCACGGGCACAAGCTTCACTATTGCTTTTATACCAAATAAGTTGTTTTCCCGTCAAGCAAAATCTTTTGATTTCTACACCCTTTTTTCAACACCCTCAAATAAAATCGCAAATCGCAAACCGGAGCAAATCGGAAATCGGAGCGATTGTGGAGATCCGCTTGTGGCAGGTCCTGTTCTCCTGATTCCTGATATCCCCCACCCTGATTTCCTGGTCACCTGATTACCTAAGCAACCAATTAACCAATTAACTAACACTGCCTCTGGCTGGGGGTGCAAACGAGAGGAATGCTTTCTTCTTCTCCTTCATACAAAATATAATTGCGTTTTTTAAATCTTGATGGTAGGATTATCCTAAATCTGTCTTTAATAAAGGCACTGGGGAAACAACAAAATGGCGGAGAAATTGCCGGATGTGTAGTGTACCTTCCAGAGTTGTGGAACTTATTGAAACCTTTGATCGTGATATTGAAGCATATCATTCGCAGCAATACAACGAGACCCAGCTTCGCAGAGAATTCATCGACCCATTTTTCGAAGAATTTGGCTGGGACGTAACAAACAAAGCTGGCAATGCCCAGGCCTACAAGGACGTCATTCACGAAGATGCCATAAAGGTCGGCGGCGCAACAAAAGCTCCGGATTACTGCTTCCGTATTGGTGGCGTCCGCAAGTTTTTCCTCGAAGCAAAAAAACCATCTGTAAACATCAAAGACGACCCGGACCCCGCTTATCAGTTAAGACGTTATGCCTGGTCCGCCAAACTGCCGTTATCAATCCTGACCGATTTCGAGGAGTTTGCAGTTTATGACTGCCAAATCCGTCCGAAGCATACCGACAAAGCCGACACCGCACGGATTATCTATTTCACCTATAAAGACTACCCCGAAAATTGGAATAAAATCGCTAACATCTTCAGCAAAGACGCAATACTAAAAGGCTCCTTCGACAAATTCGCTGTCGCAACTAAAGGCAAACGCGGCACAACTACCGTTGACAATGAATTCCTCGAAGAAATCAAAAAATGGAGGGATGAGCTTGCAAGAATAATCGCGCTAAGAAATAGAGACCTTTCGACACATGAAGTAAACTTTGCCGTCCAGAGAACCATCGACAGAATCATCTTTTTGCGAATGTGTGAAGACAGAGGAATAGAACCTTACAGCCAGCTTCAATCGGTAAGCGGTGGTGACCGAACCTATCCCAGGCTTTGCGAAATATTTGAAAAGGCTGACCAAAAGTACAACTCAGGCCTTTTTCATTTCCACGATGAACCCGGTCGGCCCGAAGGCCCAGACGAGCTTACATTAAACCTCGTTTGTCCTGACAATCCGCTCAAGTTCATTCTTCACAGTCTCTACTACCCCCAATGTCCATATGAGTTCTCCGTCCTGCCCCCCGAAATCCTCGGCAATGTCTATGAGCAGTTCCTTGGTAGCGTAATCCAGGTTTCACCCGGCCGCCGGGTTAAAGTCGTACCAAAACCCGAAGTAAAAAAAGCCGGCGGCGTCTATTACACACCATCATATATCGTTGATTACATCGTCAAAAACACAGTTGGCAAACTCATAGAAGGCAAAACCCCAAGACAGATTGCAAATATCAAAATCCTCGACCCCGCCTGCGGCTCCGGCTCTTTCCTTTTGGGAGCATATACATATCTGCTGAATTACCATCGCGATTGGTACGTTGATAACGACCCACAAAAGTACACAAAAAAAAACTATCAGGGTAAAGGTGGACAGTGGTATCTTACAAACGCCGAAAAGAAAAGAATACTTCTCAACAACATCTTCGGCGTCGATATCGACTCACAGGCCGTCGAAGTTACTAAGCTATCGTTATTATTAAAAGTCCTCGAAGGCGAAGACGCTCAGACCCTCGAAAACCAGTACCGACTCTTTCATGAAAGAGCACTGCCCGACCTCGCCAACAACATCAAATGCGGCAACTCTCTCATCGGCCCCGACTTCTTTGAAAACTTAGAAGGGTGGCAGCCTCAAGCGAAGCTTGGGGATGGTCACTCCCTTATCCCTAACGACCTCTACCAAAAAATAAATCCCTTCGATTGGCAAGCCGAATTCCCCCAAATCTTCTCTCGTAAAGCCCCCGGCTTCGACATCGTTATCGGAAACCCTCCATATGTTTCTTTTTACTCAAAGCAATCTCATGGCGATGAGTATCTTGTTACTCTTGTAAACTATTGGCGTCGAGCATATGCTTTTATTGAAGACAAAACCAAACTCGGCAGGTACAACACCCTTATGTTCTTTCTCGAAAAGTCTATGCACCTTCTTATATCCAACGGTCTGCTTCATATGATAATCGATACAAACTTTTATAGTAACCCTGCAATACCAATCCGCAAATATTTACTAAATAATTATCAATTTGTCGAGATTGTTACAGACTTTAGAGCTTTTACAAATGTTGGGAGTAGCCAAGTAATCATTCTACTGAAAAAGCACCCTGCAAAAGATTCAATAACTTGGAAAACAATCACATCAGAAAAATTTATCCAAATTGGCAAGCAGAAGCAAGACGAATATTGTACTGGCTCATTTGAGTTGTATCCCCCTAAAGCAAAAACTGAAAAAGCTTTTATTGAAAAGATCCGAATTTATCCATCATTTGATGATTTACTTGGAAAACCACAAATAAGAACCTGCATTACCTTTACAGGCCAAAAGGATAAGTTTATATTGCGAGAACCAACTAAACCTAACCATTACCCACTTATTGAGGGTTCGAAAGGTGTTAGATTTGCCTATTGTCCACCCATTTATACTTCATTTGTCAACTATGACTTAAACCTTCGTGACCGGCTAAACGAAAAATATAGGAAATTAGCAAAAAAACGAGGTAAACGAACTCCGATGGTCATTGGCCTTGGAGATATTGAAGCCTTCAACTCACCGAAAATATTTTTACGTTTATCTGACGTTCGCCTCACCGCCACATATTCTGAGGAGCTTTTCTGTGCTGATCTGAGTTTGTACATCATTACGCTTCCCAATAAAGAAAAAAACTGGGAGGGTTATAATCTTAAATACTTCTTGGGACTCATTAATTCTTCTCTTTATACTGCGTTCGCCCGCTTGACCGGAATTATTAGAAATCTAACAACAGGCACTCCCCAAATAAGGCTTAAAGATGTTCGCTTACTTCCAATTCGTTCCATTGATTTTGACAATCCTAATGACGTCGCCAAGCATGACAATATGGTACAACTTGTTGACTGGATGTTGGATTTACACAAGAAATTAGCTGCCGCCAAAATCCCAGACGACAAAACCCAAATCCAGCGCCGAATTGCCACCACCGACAAACAAATCGACAACCTCGTTTACCAACTCTACAACCTAACCGAAGAAGAAATAAAGATCGTGGAAGAATCCGCGTAGTCTGTGAAATCCGTAGTTAATAAGCCCCAAACCCCCAATTCCCGGCAAAATAAAAAACCTGTCTCGTTGCACCGCTGGAGTTATTAAATTTCACACGGCCTATTTTCCAACTTAACCTCCTTTAAAAGACGATCGTATAGTGAAGAGTCTATATACACTTGAATATACAAAGTGCTTTTAAGTCTTTTACTCTCTTTAATTTTTTCCAGACGACTAATTTGTCTTTCATTTAAATCTATCTGGCAGTGCATTTCTTCCGATTTCTTTTGCTTAATCCCTTTTTTAGATATGATATGCGCCTCGTGTAGTATCGGTTGGCAACCATCGTCTGAATTGATCCAAACAGATAAGATAGCTCTGTCAAATATTGCCTCTAGATATTGAGATTTGTTAGTCATCCTTAAGTAGATATTAGCCGTTGGGATTTTAGAAGACAAGCTAAATGAAACCGGATTCGACGCTCTGACATCTAATTCGATGTCATCTAAAAATTCCTTTTCAGAATAAATCCACTTCCTTGTGAACGGCAGCAATCTCAGTAATATTGACAAAATAAATTCTTCTATCATCTAAAACCCCAAACTAATAAATCACACCCAAAACCGCAATTCCCGTCAAAACTAGTAAATCCGCATACTTTAGGGAGATTATAGTGGATAGAGTTCAGATTTCAATAGGAAAAAGGCCAGCCAAAAAAAGTGCTTTTTGGCCGTTTTTTTGTTGACAATGTTTGAAAATATGTTAAAATACCCGCATGTTAGCCAGCAGGCTAACAAATAGGACCTCTCCGGATAACCGGATCGTTATGAGGTCGAGCGAAAAGTTTGAGGCCAAGGCGGCAGGTCAAAAAGGCTCGGAGGCGTGGCTTAAGCCACGTTGAGAACATTTTTTCACCGACAACGCAGGCATCGGGCTTTGCAGCAGACCGCAATAGATTGGGTTATTTGGATAGGTTCTTAGCCAGTAGGCGAAGATATAGCGGAGAACCGCACGTTTCCGTATCAGCAGATACACGCCAAAAAGCATTATTTGTCAAGCCAGACAAGGTTTTGAACATTTAATTTTGTGTAATTTGGACTTGTTTAGGATTTAGGGCTTATGATTTCGTATTTCACCAATCCCTGCATATCTGTAAGTGGCTAAGCCACAAGGTCTTACGGGCAAGAATGTTCAGTCAAATTTATTCATTAGTCCATGATCGTAATGGTCTTCTTCCGTTTTGGTCATTCTAATATTTGTATTTTGAATTTGTTTTGGATTTCGGATTTAGTATTTAGGATTTCAAACTACCAGATAACTCCTTACCCAATATGATGATACAGTCAAAAACCAATAATCATTTATCAATAATCATTTGGCATTCTGTCCTCTACATCTATCGAGAACCCTTTACAAATCAGCCCTTTTTATGCAAAACAAACCCAATCTTGTCCGCCGTAGGCGGATTGCAAATGAATCTAAGTATTTATTTACAGATGGCTTATGAAAATAAATCCAATTGGACACTTAGTGAAAACAAACCCAATTCAAACCCAATTCAAACCCAATCAAACCCAATTTGCCGAAAGGGTAAAATTGATGCAAAGTGTGTATTTACAAAGGATTATGAAGAAAAATGCGGCTAAGGGCTATGAAAAAACAAAGCCAAAACAAACCCAAAACAAACCCAATTCAAACCCAATCAAAGCCTGTCCTGAGCGCAGTTGAATGGGCCAATTTCACTACCCTGTATTTAGCACGAAAATATTTGGCTTTCCTGATAAAGTCTCCGCCACAAAATGCCGAAAATAGGGTGAAAAATAGTCCTTAGTACACCCAAAAAGACCAAAAAAGAAATAAAAATCCGATTTATTGAGGAGTTTGGAAAATGTCCTGGAACCTATTTGAGAAAATAATCAACGTTATTAGGCCCTACACGAAACCTCAGCAGTCATCTGAGGTACCAGATGTATCACAGCAATGGCCCGAAAATAGCTCCGATACCTCGCAGTCATGGCCTGAAAGCAGTACTGAGCAGCCCGAGGCTTCGCAAGAGCCTTCTCCGAGCTATCAAGAAACGCCCAGCTCGCCACAAAAGGGTGATTGGCAGCAAGAGTAAGAAGCCGGAAAAATCTGCTCATTACAATTCGTGGTGTTGTCAAAGTCATTGAAAAGACAGCACCACAAGGGGGCTCTTGATTATCTGTTATCGGCGTTGTCTTGACTCGCTCGTATAGCCGAGAGCGTAAATGCTCGTCGGTTTGGCTGGGTCAAAAAGTGATTTCCGTTATACAATACCCAAATCCGCAATCTTGTCCTCGTACGCCCTGCCTGTGCCCGCGAAGCCTGTCCTCAACTCTGATCAGGGAACGGATAGCGGGGATCCAAACTCATTCCCATCAAAACAAAAAAGCAGCGCCGAAAGATAATATGTAGGCTATTCTCTCAAATTGGTTATATTTAACTTTTTTCAAAACCCCAATTTAAGTACCAATTGACAATACACTCAATATGATGTTTCCTGTCAACTTGGCGTATTAACCCACATTACAATGCCAAAATTGGCACCTTTTCGGCCGATAAATCCCGCCAGACTGCTCTTATTGTCAATTTTTACATTCCATATTTGCCTGTCAATAAAGCACTTACGGCAAACAGGTCAAAATAGCCTCCTATCTGTAAGAAAGCTGGTATATCTTTTGCATGTTTGGTATAAGTTATTCGAAAATTAACAATTGAACCTTTTGTAGGGCATACAATTTATGGAGGCAAGCAATTATGGCAGTCAAAGAATTGGTATTTGAGTCCGATGCAAGAGCCAGCCTGTTAGCTGGTGTGGAAAAACTCGCCGCAGCCGTAACACCAACCCTGGGGCCAAGAGGCCGAAACGCCGTCATTGATAAAAGCTGGGGCGGCCCAACCGTAACCAAAGACGGGGTAACGGTTGCTGAAGAAATCGACCTTATCGACAAGAACGAGAACCTCGGGGCAAGATTAGTAAAAGAAGCTGCGAGCAAAACCTCGAAAATCGCCGGCGACGGCACAACAACCGCCACGGTGCTCACCGAAGCACTGTTTAAAGAAGCATACAAAAACCTCGCTGCCGGTGCAGATGCTATGGCCCTGAACCGTGGCATGCAACAAGCAGCCAAGGTGGTCACCGATAAGCTGGCCTCGTTGTCAAAACCGATTGATATCACCAAAGCCGATGACATAATCAATATCGCCTCGGTATCAGCTAATAACGATGTAGAAATCGGAAAGATTATGGCCAAAGCCTTCCAGCGGGTCGGCAAAGACGGTGTTATCACGGTTGAAGAGGGCAAAAGTTTTGAGACGACAGTTGAATTCGTCGAAGGTATGCAATTCGACCGAGGCTATCTTTCACCTCATTTTGCAACCGACACTGAGAATATGGTCTGCGAATTAGAAAAACCGTTTATCCTCGTTTACGAAGAGAAAATCAGTAATGTAGCTAAGCTTATACCGCTGCTTGAGAAGGTTGCAAACGCCAAGAAGCCATTGCTGATAATCGCAGAAGATGTTGAGAGCGAGGCATTAGCAACACTGGTGGTCAATAAGCTAAAAGGCGTGCTGCAGGTTGCAGCCGTTAAAGCGCCTGGCTACGGCGACCGCAGAAAAGCAATGCTGCAGGACATAGCGGTACTAACAGGTGCAGAGCCGATTTTCAAAGACTTAGGCATCGAGATGGAAAACATCAGTGTAAAGCAGCTTGGTCAGGCCAAAAAGGTAACCATCGATAACGATAATACAATCATTATTGAAGGTGCAGGCAGCCAGCAAGGTATCAACGGCAGAATCAAGCAGATAAAAGACGAAATAGAAATTACAACCAGTGACTATGACCGCGAGAAGCTCCAGGAACGATTAGCGAAACTTACCGGTGGTGTGGCTCAAATTAACGTCGGTGCTGCAAGCGAAACGGAAATGAAAGAAAGAAAGGCCCGAATTGAAGGCGCCCTGCACGCAACCAGAGCAGCTATCGAAGAAGGTATCGTGCCGGGCGGAGGCGTAGCTCTAATCCGCTGTATCGATGCGGTAAAGAAATTGAAGCTTACAGGCGATGAGCAAACCGGCGCAGATATTCTTGCAAAGGCGCTTTCAATGCCGTGTTACTACATCGCTTACAATGCCGGAACAACCCCAAATCTCGTGGTCAACAAGGTATCGGAAGGCAAGGGCGGCTTCGGCTATAACGCCAATGCCGGCAAGTATGAAGACCTGCTGAAAACCGGCATACTTGACCCGGCAAAGGTCACACGAATTGCCCTGCAAAACGCTGTGAGTATAGCCGGCCTGCTGCTGACGACAGATTGCCTTGTAACCGAAAAGCCTAAGAAAAAAGAAAAAATGCCTCCCGGCGGACCCGGCGGCCCAGGCATGGGCGGTTATGGTGATGAAATGGATATGATGTAAGCAAGCGAAAGTGACGTGACAATCTAAAACAAGTATGGAGTGCTACTATGCGTTGTTTGAATAACACCAAGTTCGATAGAATAAATGCAGTGATAACAATCACAGCGCTGTGCATATTCACGATTGCAGGCTGCCAACAAGAAGAAACTAATCTATTCGGGGAGAAACATCCATTGAGCAAGGATGAACGAATGAAGTGGTGGCGGGACGCGAGATTCGGTATGTTTATTCACTGGGGCCTTTACGCTATACCGGCTGGTGAGTGGAAAGGTAAGAGGATTGACGGTATCGGTGAGTGGATTATGGAAAGAGCAGACATACCTGTTTCAGAGTATGAACCGCTTACAAAGAAATTTAATCCGGTTAAGTTCAACGCCGATGAGTTTGTGCGAATCGCCAAAAATGCCGGGATGAAGTATATAGTCATCACCAGCAAGCACCACGACGGTTTCTGTCTGTGGGATTCAAAGGTAACGGACTACGACATTATTGATGCTACACCGTTCAAGCGTGATATACTCAAAGAGCTGTCTAAGGCGTGCAAGAAACAGGGTGTTAAGCTTTGCTTCTACCACTCGATAATGGACTGGCATCATCCCGATGCCCAGAGGCCTTTCTACCCAAACTATAACGACACAAAGCAATCGAATCCCAACTTTGCCCGATATGTCGATAACTATCTGAAACCACAGATCAAAGAGCTAATAACAAATTACGGCCCTCTTGGCGTACTGTGGTTCGACGGTGAGTGGATAAAGGACTGGACCGAGCCGATGGGCAAAGACATGTTTAATTATGTCTTAGCCCTTCAGCCGAACACCATTATAAACAATCGTGTCGGTAAGGGACGCAAAGAAATGGAGGGCTTGAGCAAGGACGACCAGGAGTATGCCGGGGACTTCGGGACCCCCGAACAGCAGATTCCACCAGAAGGTCTGCCGGGCGTTGACTGGGAATCCTGTATGACGATGAACGATACCTGGGGTTATAAATCCTATGACCACAACTGGAAATCGACCGAGGACCTGTTACACAAACTCGCGGACATCGCCAGTAAGGGCGGCAACTTCCTGCTGAACGTTGGCCCGACCGCCGAGGGTCTTATCCCTGGCCCAAGTGTTGAACGCCTGAAGGCCATGGGCGAGTGGATGAAAATAAACAGCGAAAGCATTTACGGAACGACAGCCAGTCCGCTCGGCAAGGTACCCTGGGGCCGATGCACCGCAAAGCCCGGAAAGCTGTATCTTCATGTATTCGACTGGCCAACAAACAGCAAGCTGGAAGTAGCAGGCTTGAGAAACAAGGTCAAAAAAGCATACCTGCTGGATGACAAGAAACGCGCCAAACTATCCGTTAGGCGTGAAGATGAGGATAAGGTCGTTGTAAGCGTGCCAAGTGAAGCACCGGACCCGATTAATACGGTTGTGGTGGTTGAAATTAAGAGTTAAGGTCCACCCCCAAACAAGTTTGAGGGTGCCACCCTGTTTTTTATAATAAGGCAAAATGAGAACTAAAAAGCAGAACCAAAATAGATTAAGGAGCGAGTTATGAAACTTAAACCCCTGGATGACAGAATTGTAATCAAACAATCAGAAGCCGAAGAGAAAACGTCCGGCGGAATCATTCTACCGGACACCGCAAAAGAAAAACCACAGATCGGTAAAGTGGTAGCTACCGGCCCGGGCAAACTGCTCGATAACGGCAAACGAAGCAAGATGTCCGTAAAGAAAAAAGATGAAGTTATCTACGCAAAATACATTGGAAGTGACGTCGAAATCGATGGTGAAAAATATGTAATTCTGCGAGAAAGTGACATTCTCGGAATTGTTGAAAAATAAAA
>JBGVTO010000194.1:0-16737 GCA_041862635.1 Phycisphaerae bacterium
AATACCGGCTGTATCGAAAATGTACGAATCGGCGGGGCACACGGCCCTGATAACAATACCTTTGCAGGCACCATAGATGAAGTGGCGATATTTGACGTGGTTGTGGGCCCCACCGCCGTTCGACAAGCCTATATACAATAAAGGAGTGGATTAGTTACCCCCTACTATTGTTATTAGGGACCAGAACATTCGGGAATATCTCCCAGGCATGGTCAGGCTCGCAGGAGTCACTCCGGCTCGCCTAAACGGCAGCACATGCCTTGCTATACCAAATTTACAGAAACAATGTTACACCAACCGGCCGGGCAGACCACACAAAAAAAGGCCGGCTAAGAACCGGCCTTTTGCACCCATATCAAAATAACAACAGTCCTAAAATTCATACTTCATGCCCAGAGTAAACCAGGTCTCGTCCTTATCATCATTGACGGACTTGTCCATTGTTATCTGGTGATAAACTCCCGGAGTAAGAGTTATATTCTCGGCCAATTCGAAGTCCGTTGCGATACCGAAGACGATATTTGACCAATCGTTGTCAACATCCTGACCGGCAGGACCGACACCGTCGTTATAAACAACTTCCGAGTGCAGTCTTAAAACCTGCTCGGGGACCTCAGGCAGAAGGTTCTCTAAGGGTAAGCCGTAATCTAACATGAAAATATGGGCAAAGCCTGAAGCGGTACCGGCACTTGGCGTCAACGTTGTTAAATCCAAAGTGCTTGCAACCAAAGAGCCGCTATGGGACGGCCACAGCTTGACAAGAACATAAGTGGGAACCAAGCCTTCTACCGGTAAAATTTCGGGCCAGGAAAGAACTGCGTGTATTTCCTGCAAATCAGCCCACCTAGCTCTCAAATCCGGGTAGTTATAATACACCCATCCAAGCATATACTGTGTGGCATAAGATTCACCATCGAAAAGGGCGTTCTTGTAGAACAGCGTGTAATCCCAGCGCTCAGCATTTTCGTACCCGCTCGAGTTGGCCCTGTGGCCCATGACGCTGAGACCAAAGCCAGTGCCATACAAATCCAGGGTAACCGACGGCTGAATTCCGCTCGTGTCATCGTAAACATCGAAGCCGCGCCAGATATACTTAGTCTGAAAAGTAACATCGACTGCTCCATGCAGCTCTCCCTGGGCCCGCACCGGAACAGATGCCACCATTAAAACAACGGCAGCTAACAATACTTTCTGTTTCATAACAATCTCCTTTCAAAAAACCGCATTTCTCTATAAAACCCTGCTACAACCTTATATCCATAAACCCCATAAAAGACCTACCATTTGCCGCTTTTCCTCATTTCCGCCTTAGGTAGATTCTCAAGATCTTTGAGATACTTGTGCAATTCTTCTTCCGGAAGCTCGTAATCTACAAGTTTTCCTGATAGATATGCATCATAGCCCGTAAGGTCCATCAGGCCGTGGCCGCTGTAGTTAAACAGAATGACCTTTTCCTTGCCTTCTTCCTTTGCCTTCTTGGCTTCATCAATAACGGCAGCAATCGCCTGACTTGTTTCCGGTGCAGTGATAGCTCCCTCCGTTCGGGCCCAGGTTATAGCGGCTTTATACGACTCGAGCTGATGATACGCCCTTGGTTCCAACAGACCTTCCACGATTGCCTGGCAAACCAGCGGTGCCATGCCATGATACCTCAGCCCTCCTGCGTGAATTGGAGGTGGTATAAAGGCGTGTCCGAGTGTATGCATCGCCAAAAGCGGTGTAGTACAGGCCGTATCTCCAAAATCATAAGCAAAAGGCGCACGTGTCATAGTCGGGCAGGCCGTCGGCTCAACCGGAATGACTTGAATATCGGCGCCATTGATTTTATCAGCGACAAAGGGGAAAGACAGACCTGCAAAATTACTACCACCCCCGGCACAACCAATAACTACGTCCGGCAATTTCTCCCCCGCCATCTCCAACTGTTTCTTTGCCTCAAGTCCAATTATCGTCTGATGCAGCAGGACGTGATTCAATA
Source organism: Phycisphaerae bacterium (assembly GCA_041862635.1). Classification (GTDB taxonomy): domain Bacteria; phylum Planctomycetota; class Phycisphaerae; order Sedimentisphaerales; family Anaerobacaceae; genus NIOZ-UU13. Next base: position 1,979 of record JBGVTO010000194.1, read on the forward strand.
CACTGCCCAACGAATAACGGGTCGTACCGGACTTATCGGTTACAGCTTCTTCAATGGCTTCGCTGATAGCTATGCCCAGACTGCCCGGCGTGTCGGGCATCTCTTCCAGCACCTTTCTTCCCGCATTGGTCTCATTGCTTGGGCTGGGAACGCAATTGGCGCCCCAGACCTGCATCATAATTTTACGGAAAGGCTTTTGGTCGAAACTAATCCTTACCATAAAGACCTTGCACTCAAGCCCGAGTAACTGACAGGCAAAGGCAAGCGCGCTGCCCCATTGGCCGGCACCGGTCTCGGTCGTCAGCTTCTTTATCCCGAATTGCTTATTGTACCAAGCCTGCGCAACCGAGGTATTGGGCTTGTGGCTGCCCGGCGGACTGTAACTCTCGTCCTTGTAATAAATACGCGCAGGGGTCTCCAAAAACTTCTCAAGATACACAGCCCTCTTCAAAGGCGCAGGCCGCCATCGGTACAAAATATTAAGAATATCTTCCGGGATGTCTATCCAGCGCTCGGCACTGACTTCCTGCTCTATCAAATTCATCGGAAATACCGGGGCAAGCATATCCGGCGAAACAGGGTTGCCGTCAGGCCCAAGAGGCGGCAAAAGCGGTGTAGGCAAATCCGCCGCCAGATTATACCATTGTCGAGGAATATCACTTTCTTTCAGTTGGATTTTCTGCTCCATTGCTTAACCTCCAAAATCAATCATATCGTTACCGAAAACACAGAAAAAACAAAATATAGTATGGCCAGGGACACGCGTCAAATAAATTTTGGAAGTTTTTTCCCAGATATGGGATAAACTTAACGCTCCACGCGTCCCTGTTTTTCCGCAAATTCTTTTTTGAACACATCCCAAAGGGGATTATCGCGCCGCCGGATAAGCTGTTCATGCCCTTTTCCCTGCTCGCGGGCCTCCCAGTACTTCCAGCCTAATTTCTCGACACCCAGCTCGTAGTCCATCCCGTCCCAATCAGGCGACCGGTACGAATAAAAGGCCCAGTGCCAATGGTGCTCGTTAAAAATTTCGACCAAATCACTTAAGTATTCCCTGGCTCCACCGACACGCCGGTCGCATCCAAACTCCCCGACTACAATTGCTTCCGGCGGTATGTTGTACCGCTTTGCCCACTCGATCACGGGCATTATACAGCGGCGCAAATCGGCGGATGTCCATTGTTTAATCTCTTCTGACCATCCGACCGGCATTGCTTTGGGATATGAGAAGCGCTCCTTGTTAACGCGGTAGGTCGTGTAGTTCCAGGGACTGTAAAAATGAAACGAATAGAGAACCTTATCGTCCTTCACCGGCTCCAGGTAGCCAAAACCCTCAGGCGCCGCGTGAAACCAGCAGTCAAGAAGAATCGGGGTCTGTGAATCCACTTGCCGAATCGCCTCCACCATTCGGCGATTGAACCGGTTCAAATCCGCCGCCGTGCCTCGATTCTTGCCGAGCCATTCTTCAAAGCCCTCGGGATTCCCATCCTCGAAACCATCTTTGCGCGCCGGATGGGGCTCGTTCAGCGGATTATATGCGACAATCGCGGGATGGTCTTTGATCTGCTGCGCCAGCTCCCGCCAAAAAGCCAACGCCTGCTTTTGAAATTTTTCATCCGTCCAAAGCCGGTAATCGAACTTGTAGTCATTAAGCTGCCGGTAGCGAGCCCCCGGCAGGCTGAACATTGTGAGCACAACCTTCACGCCGTGCCTTTGAGCAATACCCAAAACCTGATTGAGCTTCTTCAAGTCGGCCTGCTCAATGCCTGTAAAGTCGTCCGCATTTCCTAAAAGAAAATCCCGGCCTGCAGATTGCCATGTTACCGGAGAGAGCCTGATAAATTGCAGCCCCAATTCACCAGCCGACCGAAACCAGTCTTCAGGGTCCTTTCCGCCGTCTCCGTTAGCCCCTTTTCGCTGCTCGCTCCAAAACGCGAGCTTTTCATCAGACGCCGCCGACGCATTTACGACAAGGAGCACCAACGCCAGTAAGCCAATATGTCGAAGTACTTTCATAGCTTCTCCTTAGGCCAGCAAAATCTAAAAATCTCAACTAAGGTTATTTGTTAGGTACAATCACCGTTTCCTGTGGACTGTCCAAGGCCAATAATAGGTGGCTCTTCGATTATTCTATTATTTCACTCCGCCTGTACAGTCTAAGGTCTAACAAAACACAAACGAAAACCAGACATTATCTGTCTATGCCCGCACTCTTTATTCCGCCACAGCACTTCTTGTATTTCCTGCCGCTACCACAGGGACAAGGGGCGTTGCGACCGATTTTGGGTGACTGCTCTACTATCGGCATCGGCGGCGAAAGGTCTCTGAGGTCAGGTTGGGCAGACAAGCTTTCTTCCATAAGCCGAAGATTGTATTTGGCAACATACCGCTGCATAGCTTGCTCGTCTTGCGTATCTACCCCATCAGCTTCCGCTTGCATTACCAAACTCTTGGCCATCCCCCAATTCTGTGGATTCATGCCATTAGCAACAATAGTGTCGGCCCAGCCACGGATAGTTTCAACCAAAAAGGAAGTATCCCCAAGTATACCTTCAGATTCCAGCCACCTTAGAAAGGACTCGGTTACTGGGGCTACTTTCTCAAACAAATCCCTCGCAGCATAAACCTTTAGAGGGAACACCTCCAGCAGCACTTCTCTCAGCGTGTTTTCATCAAGCTCTTCCGGACTGCTGCCGGCATAAACCCATGCATATTCCAGCACATGATTTACAATAAAGCCTGCATCCTCAAAGAGTTCGGCGTCTAATTCCCCCGCTGCCTCTGATTCCATAAATCTGACGATAAGCTCTTCGGACTGCCGTTCCGGGTCCTCATGCTCTCTGCTGTATTCTCCGGCGTACCAATTTTTTGCCATCTGCCATCGCGGCTCAAGCCATTCTTTAACCGGCTTTTCCCACAAATTCGCCGGAAGATTATAATCCAAACGGCCCTTTTTTAAGAGCTTTAAGGCATCCGCATAATCACCGCTGCAAAACGACCTCACAGCCTTCTTTTTCAAGCGTCGTAGAAGCCCGCTGCACTCAGTGTATTTCATAGCAGCTATAGTCCAGGCGGCGTTGATCGCATCTATCGGCTCAATCTCTCCACGATCCGCCTGTGTCAATAGGTCCATACATGCCTGGATTACACGGTCGCGGAGTTCAATATCTTCGCTCTTTGCAGCCATCTCCGTAAGTCCCCAAAGGCTGAACCACGCACCTTCATGATCCGGTTCTTTAGCTATCGTATCCAGAACAACAGGTAGAATCACAGGGCCCATTGAGCCGCAAGCTGCCGCCAAAACCTCCATTAGTATGTCAGCATCTTCATATCCGGCTTCAGCCAGTTTTTCAACTAAGAAGTCACCAATTTCACTGCGCCTCTCATTGCTAAGCTGCGGCGCTGCCAGGGCGAATATAGCCGGAACATAAAACTCTTCGTAATGTTCGTGTTCATACCCGGATTCCAGGGCCTGCTCGTACAATTCGATAAGTGCATCTACTACCGATGGTTCAACTACTACCTCTGCGGCAAACTTATACAACGACGACCAGGGAATATCTTCTTCTGTGTTTTTTAAGGCCTCCCAGGGAAGTTGTGCGATTTTATCTTCCATTGTGTTTTGCCTTTCAAAAAATCCGTTTTAAACTGAATTTGAACTCTATTGTGAATAGACACCTCACAATAGCTTCTCGACATAATTTTAGTGGACATCAGAGTTTTATCAAGTGTGTTCCACACCAACGCATCAAGGTAAATTCACCCGCTCAGTCAGAATCGTCACGACGCCGGTCGTAGAAACCGGACACAGACAGGCCTGGCGACGGATATCTTATGCCCCGTCGGCTCAAGCGCGCCGGTTTCCCTGTTGATACGGAAAACGACGACACTGTCCCCGCCCTGGTTGGCGACGAGACAGAACTTGCCCGTCGGGTCGATGTTGAAGTTCCGCGGCGTTTTGATATCGGCTGTCTCGTGCTCGACGAAAGTCAGTGTCCCCTTGTCCAAATCGACCCGGTAAACCACGATGCTGTCGTGCCCCCGGTTCGAGCCGTAGAGAAACTTCCCGCTCGGGTGCACGCGTACCTCGGCGCACGAATTTGACCCGTCAAAAGCGTTCGGAAGCGTCGTGATGGTCTGCACCCCCGTCAGAGCGCCCGAAGCCGGGTCATAGGCAAAGGCGGTTACCGTGCAATCGAGCTCGTTGATTACGTAGGCGTACTTCCCGCTCGGGCCGAAGGCAAAGTGTCGCGGCCCGGCGCCGGGCCTGACCTTTGCAAACCCAGGACTATTGGCGACTATCGTCCCCTTTTCAATGTCCAGCCTGTAAATCATAACCTTGTCGATTCCGAGGTCGGCGACGAAGGCAAAGCGGTCATCCGGGCTGACGTTGATGGAATGCGCATGGGGCCCCTTCTGGCGCCCGGGATTCACGCTGGAGCCGGCGTGCTGCACAAAGCCGGTCGGTTCTTCGAGTCTGCCGTCCGATTTGATAGGAATCACCGAGGCGCTCCCGCTGCCGTAGTTGGCGACGAGCACGTTCCTTCCCGCATGGTCAATGCTGACATGGCAGGGCCCTGCACCGCCCGAGGGCTTTTGGTTGAGCAACTTGAGCTCTCCCGTGTCCCCGTCGATCGCATACGCACTGACACTCCCGGCTCCGCCGGACTCACTGACGGCATACAGGAACTTCCTGCTGGGATGAATCTCGAGAAAAGATGGGTTCCTTACCTCGGCCGCAAGAGCCGGATTAGAGAGTTTTCCCGTCTCGAGGTCAAGCACGCTGCGGTAAATCCCCTTACTGGAATTCTCCCCCCTCGACGTATACGTTCCGAAATAGACAGGGAGCGATTTCGCGGCAGCGGTTGATAGCGCCGCAAATGAAAATACTGCAGTAATAAAAGCTTTAATACACATACGCAAACACCTCCTTATACCAGTGATTAATATTGGATATCAAATCCTTCGCCGCCCGCTATCTAATGTCGAACGCTCGGCAAAGTTACTCCCACTTCTGCAATTCGATGATGTTTCCCTCGGGATCGGTCAGATATACAAACGTGATTCTGCCGGCACCGGGGATCTCCACAGTGACCAGCTCACCAACACACCCACCACCCGCTGCGATTACCTCGTCCCTGGCTGCCTCGACGTCCTCGACCTCGAAGGCAAGATGTGCAAGGCCTGGACGATTGATTGCCGTTTCCGGCCGCTTCTCTGCTATATTGTACTGGAATATCTCGAGAGTGGGCCCGTTATCGCCATAACCCGGGAGACGCAAATGAATGCCACTAACCTCTGCGCCGGTCACACCTGTACAGCGTTCGACCCATTCTCCGGTACCGGCCCTCTCCGGTGGAATCGGAACGCAACCAAGAATCTGCTGGTAGAACTCAGCAAGCCTTCGCCACTCCCGGGCAACGATGTTTGTGTGTTTGTATTTGGCCCTGATCATTTTCCCGCCTAACTATGTTTATATTGTTTTCGTACAAGAACCCAAATGACGCTGATTCTGCAATATAAGACCCCTGCGTTTCACAAGCCGCCAGCCACCTTCAATAATTTTGCCTTCCTCCTCGTGCTCTTATGCACTTGTGTACTTATGCACTAAAAGACAATGGCCGCGTAGCCGACACTGTCGGCGCTTGTGGTGCCCATTTTGCGGAGCATTACCTCGTTACTGTTGGTGTGTGCAAGCAATAAACCCTCAGTTTTTCCCATTTGTTTTGCGACTTTGATTGCCGCTGCGGCTGCACCGGGGCCGCAGGCATTGCAGTTCTCGGCAGCACTGGCAAGCAAACGTTCCGGCTCAAGCTCCAAGGCCAAATCAATAAACTTTTGGTCATTGACACTGTCAGCCCATTTCAAAGCGTCCGCACTTACGCCCATCGGCGTAAAGCCGTAACGCGGGCCGTAATGGGTCAAATCGGTCGAGCCGATGCAAACGATTTTCTTGTGCTCGTCTTTGTTGATAACGTTACCAACAGACTTACCTAACGCTACGGCCTGCTCTCTCGGCGGGACGATAATGGGCAGTATCTTCGCACCGGGGAACAGATACTGCATAAACGGGACCTGCACTTCGATACTGTGCTCGGCCCTGTGAGCGCTGGTGTCGCTGACGACTATGCCTTCACTCAATACGGCATCGGCCAGCTCCTCGTCAATGGCGACCTCGCCGACGGGCGTTATCCAACTGCCCCTGTCATAAACAGCCGGTGATTGGCCAAAGTAACCGTGGGCGGCTCCGAATATTACGAAGGTGTGAACCTTTTCGTGCTGTTGCTTTATGGCAGAGAAGACCATAGCAGCCAGACTGCCGCTGAAAGTCCAGCCGGCATGTGGAACAATGCCAGCGACTATCGTTTCAGGCAACGTCTCGCTCAGCGTTCTGGCATCAAGGCACTCGTTGATTTCGTCTACGCAGGAGTCGTGCTGGCCTGGATAAAACTGACCTGCGACAATGGGTTTTCTTTTTTGCATCTTTAGCACCCCCTTAACTGATGCGCGACTCTTATTTCAGATTTACACCAGATTACAGAATTTTATCCCCTTACACCCTAAGTCATTATTTAAACTTGCATTTTTGGGCACCTGGCCATTATTATTACCGCATAATTTGATACTGAGTAATATTGTAACTTGTAAAAAAGAAAAAACAAATGGTATCTAAAAAAGAAAAATCAGCTCCCGTGGCGGTGGTAATGGGCTCAGACAGCGATATGGACGTAATGCAGAGCTGCATTGAGCAGCTCGGCTATTTCGGTATTGAGCCGGCGGTTCGGATAATTTCGGCACACCGTACGCCGCAGATAGCTGCTGAATTTTCCCAAACGGCAGCACAAAACGGGATAAAAGTAATCATTGCAGCGGCGGGTATGGCTGCACATCTGGCGGGCGCCCTGGCAGCAAAGACGACACTTCCGGTCATCGGGGTGCCGTTGATTTCAAGTTCCGGATTAGAGGGGATCGACGCGCTGCTGAGCACGCTGCAAATGCCTCCCGGCGTGCCGGTGGCAACTGTGGCTATCGGGAAGGCGGGGGCTAAAAACGCCGCTATACTGGCCGTGCAAATCCTGGCATTAGCTGATAGTAATCTTCGCGAAAAATTAGCTGAGTTCAAAAAGGCCCAGGAAAAAAAGGTAATCGAGAAGGATTCGGCTATACAGTAAAACGAGCAACCTATATTAACAAAATCCACATCATAAATTACCCAGAATGGGGGAAATTTGGAGTTTTTCAAGTTTTTTATGACTTTGGGGGCAAATCCTTGTATTTGAGCTAAAAATGGGGGTAGGTGCGTCAATATACGGAAATTGGGTTTGATTGGGTTTGAATTGGGTTTGTTTATTCGGACTAAGAAATTATCGTTTTTTATGTAATCCTTTGTTATAAATGCATTTACATTCATTTTGGCTTTTCGGAGATTGGGTTTGTTTGGGTTTGAATTGGGTTTGTTTTCACCAAGTGTCCAATTACATTTATTTTCATAAGTACTTTTTATACAGTGCTTTAAGTTCATTTGACTTTTTCGAAGATTGGGTTTGTTTTGCATAAAAAGAGCTGATTTGTAGAGCGTTCTCGACAGATGTAGTGCCTTATAGGCACGTAAATAACTGGATTCTCGATACTGAATACTCGATTGTTGTGAGTGGTTCATTAGTTAATCTGGTAAAATTGAATAATTTAGATAAATAGTTAAGCTATAATCTGGATCCCCGGCAGAAAAGCAAGTGAGCGTAGATCCCTGGCAAAAAAGCAAGTGAACATACACCGGGGACAAGCTCTTGGGGACAAGCTGGATAAAATTTGTGGTTCGTTGGCCATTGTGAACACTACGGATTTACTATTTACTATTGACTAATTCGACTGGGCCGGCTGGCTCTAAGTTCTTGCTGCGCTGCAGCTTACGACATGCAAACTGAAATGTCATCTTCGCCTACGGGCGGTTTATGTTTGCCTGCTGGCAAACATACGGGTATTTTAATGCAGTATCAAACATTAGTCAACAAAAAAATGGCCAAAAAGCAACTTTTTTTGGCTGCCCTTTTTCCTATTGAAATCCGAACTCTATCCCTTATAATCTCCCTAAAGCATGCGGATTTCCTTGCTTTGGCGGGAATTGCGGATAGTCGTTATTATTTAGTTGAAAAATTCAAGCTTTTAGTTATTGTATAGAAAAAGATACGGATTGTGAATTTGTGGAGTTGGATAAAGATAATAGGGGAGTTAATAATGAATGAAAGATTGAACAAAAAGTTTTTTTGTTTGAAAGCTGGAAGGTTAGACGATGTACGAACAAGAGAAATCAATAAAAAAGAAAAAGGTTAGTAGAAAAAGGAAGAGAAAAAAACGAGCGCAAGCCGGACGGCCTCCAAAGAAACCATTCCCATCACTCACTTTTGAAGATGTTATTTTATATGCTGAGACTATTCAAAAATTGGGAGCTGGACACAAAGTAAGGCGTGACGAAGTTTTCAGAAAATTAGGCAAGTCTCCTAAGTCAAGCACTAGCAAAAAGATAACCACACATTCAAATTTTTATGGTCTTACAACTGGTAGTTATGTTGCCGAACATGTTGAATTAACTGAAAAGGGAAAATTGGCAACTAATCCGGAAGAATCAGAAGATGTCAAGCAGCAGGCTCACTTCGACCTCGCAATTGTTGGCGTTCAAGCGTTTAAAACTCTATATGAGGAATTCAAAGATAGTCGGTTACCGGATCAATCCGTTTTACGAGATGTACTTAAGGAAAAACGTATTGCTGAAAAATATGTTAATGAGGGTGTAGATACATTTAGATTGAATGCAAAGTTTCTTGGGCTAATAGAGACGAAATCAGGGATAGAAAAACTTTTATCTTTTGAGAAAAGACACGCAGATATCGCAGGCAGAGTTGTGGGAGATGAAAAAGAGGGCGAAGCTGCCACGGCGGAACCAATAAAGGAAGCGATTGGAAAAGGAGTTCGAGTTGTATGGTCAAAGATATGTTTTTATATCTCGCCAATTGGAGAAGAGGGAAGTGAGCAAAGAAAACATTCAGACTTCTTTCTTCACCAAGTTATTGAACCTGCAATAGAAGGATTTGATTTGAAAATTGTAAGAGCAGATGATATTGGGAAGCCAGGAATGATAACAGCGCAAATAATCGAACATTTGGTGAAAGCGAAATTAGCCATTGCCGATTTGTCTTTTCATAATCCAAATGTATTTTACGAGTTGTCCCTTCGGCATGTGTGTCGACTACCTACTGTACAAATTATTAGAAAAAAAGACAAAATTCCTTTTGATTTGGACCAATTTAGAACCATTAAAATAAATACTGATGAGATATATGAATTATACGCAAAATTGGACGAATACAAATCGGAGATTGCAAACCAGGTGCGTAAAGTGCTAGAGGATCCAGAGGAAGTCGATAATCCAATAACAACCTTTTGCCCTGAATTAGAGGTAAATTTGCCAGCTACTACAAAAAAAATAAAAAAGTAGAATGGGGCGTTATAAAGGTTAAATATTTCTTTCAAAGGGAATTATTGGCGGGGATAATGTATGATGGAAAACGTTTTGTACTACGGTGATAATCTTGACATTCTTCGGCGTTACATAAAGGATGAGACAATAGATCTTATCTACCTGGACCCGCCTTTCAAGAGCGAACAAGACTACAACGTGCTTTTTGCAGAACAGAATGGCAGCCGTGCAGCAGCTCAAATTAAGGCTTTTGAGGATACCTGGCAATGGGATCAGGTCTCTGCTGCGGCGTGTCAAGAAGTTGTCGAAAGCGGGCCACAGAGAGTTTCTCAAGTAATGCAGGGGTTTTGGACATCGTTGGGCGCAAGTGATATGATGGCTTACCTTGCGATGATGGCCCCTCGCTTGTTGGAACTTCATCGAGTTTTAAAGTCCACAGGTTCAATCTATCTACACTGTGACCCCACGGCAAGCCACTATTTGAAGATGTTGATGGATGCTGTCTTTGGCCCCCTTATGTTCAAAAACGAGATAGTATGGCAGAGATTTAAGTTCCACGCAGATGCCAAACGTTTTGGTAGAGTCAGTGATAGGATACTCTTTTACAGCAAATCGGATTCTTTCATTTTCAATAGGCTTCGACGCCCATTTTCTGATTCTTATGTAAGCGCTAAGTTTACGCATACAGACCCAGATGGGCGCCTCTTTCGGCTAAGCGATCTTAACCCACCAGGAGGGAGAGGGCCAATATACAAGTTTCATGGTGTTACTCGGCCTTGGCGCTTCTCGAAGGAGAAGATGCTCGAATTGGAGAGGGAAGGGCGAATCTACACAAAGAGCAAGGTAGCACAGTTAAAGCGATACTTGGACGAGTTAGAGGGGCAGGCGGTTCATGAGATATGGGATGATATTTCTCCAATCAATCCAATGGCGAAGGAACGCCTCGGTTATCAAACACAGAAGCCGGAGGCTTTGCTCGAGCGTACTATCAAGGCCGGAAGCAAGGAAGGTGACACTGTGCTTGACCCGTTTTGTGGATGTGGGACAGCCATCGCCGTGGCTCAAAGACTCAAGCGCCGTTGGATTGGGATCGACATTACGCAAGCGGCAATGGTCGTTATCAAGAAGCGGCTCAGGGATGCTTTCGGAGACCAAGTTGATTACAAAATAATTGGCGAACCTGTCTCTCTTCCAGACGCACAAGCCTTGGCGAACCGGGACCCGTATCAGTTTCAGTGGTGGGCACTAGGGTTGGTTGGCGCGCGTCCTGTCGAACAAAAGAAGGGAGCGGATAAAGGAATTGATGGTAGGCTTTATTTTCACGATGAAGCTGAAAACAAGAAGACAAAAACCAAGCAGATCATCTTATCTGTTAAGGCAGGACAAACAGGTCCAGGGCATGTTCGGGACTTGCGAGGGGTAATAGAGCGTGAGAAAGCGGAAATAGGAGTGTTTATTTGTATGCAAAAAGCAACAAAGCCGATGCGGTCTGAAGCAGCGAGTGCCGGATTTTACAAGTCACCTTGGGGAACTACGCACCCGGTATTGCAAATCCTTACGGTAGAAGAACTGCTAAGCGGCAAGACTGTTGATTATCCACATTCGGAGGGAGTGAATGTAACGTTCAACAAGGCACCAAAAGCCAAAGGTAAAAAAGAAGCTCAACCAGAACTTAAGTATCCAGAGGAATAGATTCCCGCCCCCGATCGGAGTCGAGGACAGGCCTTGGCGGGAATGACAACGTCGTCGTGCCGACGATGGCTAAACAAAAACCCCACGTAAAATGTGGGGCTAAACAAAAAACCTTGGGTGAAACCCAAGGCTAACCAATAAGGAAAACCCTTGCTGTACAAGGGTTTGTTTTTTTATTGACCCCCAAATAAATTGTGGGGTTAAATATTTGTTGAAAAGGGACGCATCCCGCCCGTCGTCAGTAGGATGCCTTGCGGTAAAGACGGGACGGGATGAATAAATCGAGGGATTTTCCTTGACGGGAAAGCGGCTGATTTGGTATAAATAAAAATGGTAAACCCAGCCCCTGCGGCAGGGGCTGGGTAAAGCTTGTGCCTGCACAGTTTGGCATCATTGAATTCGAGGTCGTCCAGCAAGCGCAATACCTGTTGTTTTATGAATAGAGGAGTGGTTATTATGCAAGGCAAAGAACTGCCGCGAGAACTTTGCGCCCGGCGGTATGTTTTTTACATTTCAATTAACAACCTATATTTATTTTTTGAACCCCGCCCGTCGTCCGCAGTCCCGAAAGGGACGCCTTGCGGCGGATGCCTTGTGGCAAAGACGGGACGGGGTGAAGGAGGACTATTATGTGTAAGAAATTGATTTATTTAACTTCTTTTGTTTTGCTGCTGGTGCTGGCCGACAATGCCTCGGCTCAGATCGACCCGGCTACTGTTGAGACAGGTCATGTATACCTTTTTGACAATGTCAGTGGCAGTCAACTATTAGATGATTCAGCAAATAATAACACAGGTACTATAGTGGGAGATCCACAAGTTGTTGATGGTCTCAAGAGTAAAGCGTTACAGTTCGATGGAGTCGATGATGGAATTACCATCCCGGATTCCGGGTTTATCAACGTAACCAATGGTCCTTGGCCCAATCGTACTGTTATTGCTGTATTCAAATGCGATGATGCCGACAAGTCGGACAAACAGACGGTATTCGAGGAGGGTGGAACCACACGTGGGCTTACCATATACGTCCATGAGGGATTAGTCTACGCAGCAGGATGGAACAAAGCAGAGTACAACTGGGATGGTACATGGCTTTCTGCTCCTATCAATTCCGGCAATTGGTATGCAGTTGCTTTGGTCATCAGAGATGCTACTGAAGCAGTAGAAGATGACAAGTTTGAGATGTGGATGGACGGGGTCTTAATAGGTAAGGCACCCGCCGGTCAACTCCACAATCACTCTAATGACAATGCCATCGGGTATACACTCCAGAACAACGTGTTTCATGATGGCAATGCTTCTCCTGCTGACGGTCACTATTTCGAAGGAATAATTGACGAGGTTTGGATTCTCAATGATGCACTAACAGAAACCGAGCTGGGTGCTTTTAAGGGTAAGGTATGGCCTTACGCCTGGGGTTCCACTCCAGACGATGGAGCCATGTATGAGGACACCTGGGTGAACCTTTCCTGGACGCCGGGAGGTTTTGCGGTCTCGCACGATTTGTATCTTGGCGAAAACTTTGATGACGTTAACAGCGGAGCTGAAGGTACGTTCCAGGGTAATCAGGCCGGAACGGATTTTATTGCCGGCTTTCCCGGATTCGCCTATCCGGATGGTCTTGTGCCGGGCACAACTTACTATTGGCGAGTCGATGAGGTCAATGACGCAGACCCGAATAGCCCGTGGAAAGGCAATGTCTGGAGCTTTTGGATTCCCCCCAAGAATGCCTATGCTCCCGACCCGGCTGATGGGGTCAAATATGTAGACCCAGATATAGAGCTTAGCTGGACAGGTGGCTTCGGCGCGAAATTGCACCATGTGTATTTCGGTGACAATTTTGACGATGTCAACAATGCCACTGTTGGTCTGCCCCTGGCAGATGCAATTTATACCCCCGGCACTCTTGAATTGGATAAGGTTTACTATTGGCGTATCGATGAGTTTGACGGGGTTGCAATCCTTAAAGGCAATGTCTGGAGCTTCCGAACGCTTCCCGATATACCTATTACCGACCCCAACCTTGTTGCCTGGTGGACGCTTGATGAAGGTAACGGCACTGTTGCCCTTGACTGGTCAGGCCATGGCAATCATGGCACCTTTACTAATGACCCAAAGTGGGTGAATGGGTATGACGGCGGTGCGCTGCAATTCGATGGCAGCGATGACAGTGTCATATATTACCTCCCCGAAGAAGAAACCTGGTCGGCCTACACCGTGGCCGTATGGGCGAAAGCGGGTAGTCTCTGGCAATCCGTTAATAGCTGCGTATTCGCCAACCATATGATCTACGCCACCGATACCCCCAGTTTCCAGTTTTCCTTTGATGCCGTGAACAACTACCAATATCACGGTAGTGTCGACCAAATCATGGGTCCGGTCACAACAGCCTGGGTCCACCTTGCTGCAACCTGTGACGGCCCTACTACGAATCTCTACTATAACGGTGATTTGGCCGCGAGCGTAAGCACAGGTGCCAACAATCCCGTATTTACCAAGTTCGCCATAGGTATAAACAGAGCTGAAGACAACTGGTTCGAAGGTACCATTGACAATCTTCGCATTTATGACAAGGTGCTGACAGCCGATGAGATTCAGCAGGCCATGCGAGGTAACCCATTACTTGCTTGGGGTCCAAAGCCGAACCCCGGCTCAATACAATATATCAGAGATGCGACGCCCCTTAGCTGGTCGCCTGGTGAAGCGGCATCTGAGCACGATGTTTACTTCGGGATTGATGAAGATGCTGTGGCCGACGCCTCCGCCTCCGATACGACCGGCATATATCGAGGCCGACAGGGTGCTACCAGCTATACTCCACCAGAAGGCGTTGAATGGGGAGGCGGGCCTTACTACTGGCGTATCGACGAGTATAATACCGACGCTACAATCAGCAAAAGCAGTGTGTGGAGCTTTACGGTGGCAGATTTCATTGGGATAGACGATTTTGAAAGCTACAACACCGGCGAGAACCAGATATGGTACACGTGGAAAGATGGCCTTGGCTACGGCACGCCGGGTACCGAACCTTACTATGCCGGTAACGGGACCGGCTCGGCTGTTGGCGATGAGACCACGAGCTCCTACACCGAGGAGACCATCATTCACGAAGGCGGCAAGTCGATGCCGCTCTTCTACGACAACAGCGTCTTCAGGTATTCAGAGGTGGAGAAGACGTTGAGCTCCCGACGAGACTGGACCGAAGAAGGTGTTGGGGTATTATCGCTGTGGTTTTATGGTGTTGTGTCTAATGCTGCTGAGCCCTTGTATGTTGCTCTCAATGGCAGCGCTGTGGTCTTTCACGATAATCCCAATGCAGTGTTGATAGATGAGTGGACAGAATGGACTATCGACCTTCAGGCATTTGCAGACCAGGGCGTGAACCTGGCCAATGTCAATACGATTGCCCTTGGTCTTGGCGACAAGAAGAATCCGGTAGCCGGTGGCTCAGGGACGATTTACATTGATGATATTCGGCTGTATCGGCCGGCTCAGTAAGCAGTGATTTATTTGGCAATTAGAATTACGTGGTGAATGTAGTCGATTTGTGGCAATTCGGGGCTTATATCGATTGATTCGGTATAAGCCCCTTT